>CAZDKR010000029.1:0-7132 GCA_964506375.1 uncultured Gammaproteobacteria bacterium | reverse complement strand
TAATTTCTATGCTTGGCTTTTAACTCTCCGAAATCCTTCTCCTAATTTGGTTCAACCATTGGGATCAGGATAAAATGATATTTATGTACCTTACTGTCCACACTCCCACTTCTCTTATTATAGGCTCCCAAATAAACCAACCAATCATAAGTTTTGTTTTGGCATTTCTAGCCCATTTTGTTTTGGATATAATTCCTCACGACCCACAAGAACTCCACAAATGGGCTAAGAAAAATCATTTAAAAAGAACGTTCTATATCGCTTTTATAGACGTGGCGCTTGTTTGTATTTTCTTGTTTATTTTATGGCAGAATGGAAAATTAACTTTCAATGCTCCAATGATTTTAGCAATCATTGGAGGAATTATGCCAGATATCCTTTGGGGGCTTGACGATTTGTCTAAGGGAAAAATAAAAATTTTAAATGTCTACCACAAAATTCATCATAAAATACACCAATTAGTATGTCCCAGGATTTTTATCTCCCTTAAACAGGCTGTTTTAATTCAAGGGGTTATTTTCATTTTAACACTTTGGATTTATCTAAAACTTTAGTGGTTGTTATGTGTCTTGCGCGATTGCAGACAGCAACCCTAAAATTGTATTACCTTCAGGATATATTTGCATTTTATTTTAACACACAATCTTCTGCGGCTTTAGACAACGCACATATCAACATTACAAACAAACCAAAACACAAAACCAAGCCTAATATTAGGCTTTTAATTACTTAATTTCTCAACTTTTGCCCTCTCATCCTTTGAAATAGCCGCCCATAAACATCCATAAACAGGTTTTGTCAAATTTACTCCTGGCTAATTGCCCCTTGCGGACAAGAATCAATAGCGTCTTGCAGATTACAACCTTCAGCTTCCTGGCTAACCACTTTGGACTTGTTATCCTCTATCTTAAAAACGCTTGGGCAAATTGACTGGCACAATCCGCAGCCAATGCATTTTTCTTCATCAACTTTAATCATAAGAATACAAAAATATTAAAACATTAAAACAAAATTTAAAAAAATGTTTTAATGTTCTATAAAATATATTAATGAAATATGTTTTTAATCATTCAACTTCTCGTGATACTTCCTAAGCTGAATCACTAATTTGTCCAGCGCCAAGTCAAGGGCCTCAGCAATAGTGTGGTCGTCTTCTGAAGATATAAAATTCCGCTCTGGTAAAGCTAGGGACAGCTCTAACTTAAAAGCTTCTTTTTTGGCGAATTTCTCCGCCCTGACTTCAAGTCTTGCTACTTCAAAATCTTTTTCCGAAATTAATGTCTTAATTCTATCCGTCTTTTCTCCAATGTAATTTTCTAAGAATTTTTTGTCTTTCTCAGAAACTTGTTTGTAAAAGAATTGAATTTGCATATTTTTTATCTAAACGTTAAAAGAGAAGGTTTGATGATTAATAAAATTCCTAAAATCAAAATTATTATACCGCCAATCAAATTTGAAAATTTAGCATACTTGCTATCAACGCCTGTTAGATGCAAAGTAATCATAGCTACCACGAAAACAATTATATCGTCTAACATAAATATTATAATATAAAATAACAAATAAAGGTAGTAGCTTAAACTTGACAAATTTTGGCTGGCCAAAATTTTAGTATAAACCGCTGGAAAACCAGCTGAACAAACCAACTCAATTAAATTAACAGCAAAGGCCAAAAGAATAATTCCAATCACGGCTGGCGCAAGCTTTTGGGTTAAAGTCGCCTTTTTTATTTTTTCTAAAATTTTCCTCCGTGATGCTGGGGCAGTAACTTCGCAAGTGCCAGCCTTGTTTTTAATATACTTTCTTAAGTTATAAATGCCAAATGAAATAGCCAAAATCCCGATAATTATCCTAACAATCAACAAATAACCAATAAACAAAAACATATTTAGCCAAGCAGCCATAAAAAGATAATAAACAATAGCTGAGGCAACAATAAAAGTAATGCCCAAAACCCATCTCCTCTTGACTGATTCAACAGACAATAAAAGCGAGATCAAAAAAATTAACACCCACATGGCACACGGATTAAAGCCGTCTAAAGCACCAAGAACCAAGGTAACAACCCCTAAGGATAAATTCTGCAAATCAAGACTGCCAATAAAAGGCAGGTTAACAATTTTTGATTTATTTTCCTCTAAACAAGGTTGCCCCATCTTATTCTCCCCATCTCCTTTATTGCATTCTTCGTCAGGAAACAAAATGTGACGACCCGGATCATGACACTTTAAAACCAAACACTGGTCTACTAAATTTCTAATTTCAGCTCCTGTGTATTCGTCATTATAATAGCCAGAAATGTGCTTATCCCCAATAAACGCAACCGGCACTCCTTTGACATCTGCTTTATAAACTTGACCAAATTTTTTAAATAATTGGACGTTGGCACTGTTGGCAGTTACTTCAAAAGAATAAATTTCTATTTTATCCTGATATTCTTGTTTTAAACGAGACAAAAAAACTGCCTCTTTGTGGCAATGCGGGCAGGTTTGGGAATAGAAAAAATAGATATTAACCTTATTATTTTCTTGGGCTTTTTCTTGAGCTTCTTCTTGGTTTTTTACTTGGTTTTCTGCACTTTTTTCACTTTGTGGTAAATCATTCAAATTAAGAATGCTTGGGGCTTGGTAAAAAGCAACTTCTTGCTTGTTGCTCTGCGCACCAGCAAAATTCGGTACAACCAAAAACAATGCAAGTAAAAAAAATAAACTAAATTTTAGTTTTGAGAATATCTGCATAAAATATCTGCATAAATCTGGACTAATCTAATTATAAATTAAAAAAATAAAAAAGTCAAAATTCCCCCTTATTTATGCTTAGACGAATCATCTTCATCAAATCAAAATAAAATTCCAAGTTGTTTAAAATAGCCAGCCTTTGGCCTAAAGGCTCATTAATTTTAAACAAATAATGAAGATAAGCTTTGGTGTATTTTTTAAGCTCTGGAAACCTGCTGTCCGCATTGATTGGCTTAAAATCCTTGGCAAATTTTGTGTTTGCAATATTAATCATATCATAAAATTTTCCCTTTAAACCCTTAATGCCTTTTCTCTGTCGTATATATAATCGCCCGTGCCGCGCCTCGCGAGTCGGAATAACGCAGTCAAACATATCCCAACCCATTTTAACGCATTGAACAATATCTTCGGGCATTCCAATACCCAAACCAAACCGAATATAATTCTCTGGAATACTCTGGGCAGTAAAACGCAAAATATCTTTTAAGAAAACCCCTTGATCATCCACTGGCCTGGCGCCATAACCTAAACCGTCAAAGCCAATTTTAATTAATTCGTCAGCGCATTGCTTTCTTAACTTTTTATCCATCCCGCCCTGCACAACCCCGAATAATAAAGGCTGGCTTTTCTTGTTCAGTTTTCTTTTTTTCACTTGCCGCTCATACTCTTTTTTGCAACGTTTAGCCCAACTGATTGTTCTTTCCACTGCTGCTGAAACTTTTTCCGGATCATTATTTGGCGGACAATCGTCAAGGCAAACCATCATATCGGTTTTTAAATCAAACTGAATTTGAATTGATTTTTCTGGCGTTAATTCATGCCTTGAGCCGTCAAGCGGGGATTTAAACTCTACTTTGTCTTTATGTATTTTGCCCATCTGTTTTAATCCAACAAGACTGGAAGAAAACTTTTTGTTTTTGTGAATCAATGAAAAAACCTGAAAACCGCCGCTATCTGACAAAACTGGAGCCTCCCAGGACATAAATTTGTGAACTCCACCGGCTTTTTTAATAATATTCATTTTTGGCTGCAGGTATAAATGATAGGTATTGATAACTATGGCTGGCGTTTTTAGCTTTTTTAACTCAGAAACACTTACATTTTTTAACACTGCCCTGGTGGCGTCAGGCATAAAAAAAGGCGTTTGAATAACACCATGACCTGTTTCCAACCTGCCTAACCGTGCGTTAGATATTTTGGATTTTTTTAATATTTTTAACATTGCTTTTGCTACAGCTTATCCCGAGCAAAGTTGAGGGATTCTGAGGTGTTCACATCTATGTTAATCAGCGCAAAAAATTTGCTTTAACAGGACCTGCAACCCCTTCTCCCCTGCATTTGCAGGGTCGTCATCACTCAGGACTTTGACGGTGCGCTCTCACTATAAACTTTAACTCCTCCGTTCACTCCTAAAATTCGTTTTTTGATTTCCGGTATTACCTTTTCAAAATCAACAATCTCCTGGATGCCCGATTCCATATCACGAATAATAATAGTTCCGTCAAGCAATTCTTTTTGACCTAAAATTAAAGTATATTTGACCTTCATTTGATTGGCTCGCTCTAACTGCTCAGTTAAACCTTTCTTAGAAAAACTTTCTCTCACCTTTATGCCTTCTTTTCTTAAGTCATTAAATAATTTTAAACATTTCTTTTTGGCTTCTTCGCCTAATTGCGCCACAAAAACATCAGCTTGGGTTTGGTCTTTAATTTTAATACCCTTCTCTTTTATTTTTAAAACCACTCTTTCCACTCCTCCAGCAAAGCCTATGGCTGGCGTTGGGCGTCCGCCCAATTGTTCAACTAAATAATCATAGCGCCCGCCACCGCCCAAAGCATTCTGAGAAGCCACCTCCTCATCAGATAAATAAAATTCAAAAGTAGTGCGGTTGTAGTAATCAAGGCCACGGACTAAAAATGGATTTAAATTATAAACTACCTCACTTTCATCCAACCCTTCCAAAACTTTAACAAAATGATCTCTGCATTCTTCGCACAAACTGTCAATAATTTGTGGCGCTTCTGAAACAGCTTCTCGGCACTTTTTTTCTTTACAATCTAAAATCCTTAAAGGATTGACAGACAATCTTCTTCGGCAGTCAGCGCATAATTTCTTATCTTTTAAAAACTTGGTCAATGATTTAATATATTCTTTTCTGCACCCTGGACAACCAATACTATTAATTTGCACTTCAACATCAAGACCAAAGGATTTATACAAGTGGTTAGACATTATTATTAGCTGTGAATCAATGTCAGGAGAACTTCCTCCCAAAACTTCAAAACCAAATTGATAAAACTGCCGGTAACGCCCGGCTTGAGGTCTATCATAACGAAAAACTGGCCCCCAATACCAAAGTTTAACCGGCTGTGGCCAACTTATCATCCCGTGTTCAATATAAGCTCTTGCTACTGGTGCAGTCATCTCTGGTCTCAAAGTAACTTTTTCGCCGCCTTTATCTTTGAAAACAAACATTTCCTTTTCTACAATGTCAGTTGTCTGACCAACTGTTCGTTCAAATAATTCAGCGCTTTCTAAAATCGGGGTGTCAATTTTTTGATAACTATAATCTTGGGCAATGTCTTTAACTTTTTCAAACACAAAATTCCAGAATTTTTGATGCTCTGGCAAAATATCCCTAAAACCTTTGAGAGTTTGGAATTTCTTGGGCTTGGACATAATTTTTACTGGCGTTTACCTATTCCCGCTTTTTAAAAAACAAGGGGCCTGCATAAAATAGACTTAAAAAGGGTTAAAAGACTTTAATCCTGTCAAACGGCCATCCCCTTATCCAAGTCTTTCCCACAATATCACTCCTGTTAATTGGACCGAATCTTCTAGAGTCAAGCGAAGATGCGCGGTTATCACCTAAAACATAATATTCAGACTCATTTAAAGTTATATCTATTTCCCCTGAAGTTTTAGTCCCGGCTGGAAGGTAAGAACTCTCGTCTAACACATAGCCGCCAGGGTGATCGGCATTAAAAATTTTCACCACCCCTTCTGAAATAACTATTCTCTCTCCTGGCAGACCTATTATTCTTTTAATAAAATAATCATCAGGGTTTTTTGGATATCTGAAAACCACAATGTCGCCCCTCTCGGGCTCAGAAAATCGGTAGGATATTTCATCAATAATTAAATATTCATGATCATAAAAATTAGGCTCCATTGACGCACCCTTTACATAAAATGGCTGAATGACATAATATCTAATGGGAATAATAATAATCAAGGAAATTATGATAATTTTGACGGTTTCCCAAATAAATGATTTGAACGACTCAATCGCTTCTGATTTTTTTGATGGAGGTTCAAAAGATGGAGGATTCTCTGGTTTTAATTGTTGTTTTAAATTGCTCATATGAGTGAAGTTTGGATCATGTTTGCACAAATTACAGAATTATGGATGTAAATAAAATAAAATTTTAACAGAGTCTTAAAGTTATCTTCTGGTGCCCTATATTAAAGATAGTTCGAACATTTTTCGCCGCCGAAGGAGGCGAAGGCACCCCACGATTAGGGCGGCTCGCCCGCAAGCGGGCTCGCCGCGTTCTTTGACAATTTCAAGTTTTTCTTTGACGGCAAACTCTTTTCTTCTAAATCATTTCTTTTTAATTTTTTGAATCAGCAGGCCCAAAATCCAACCAATTAAGCCAAAATACAGCAGGTTTAGAATTAATAGGAAAAACCAAAATGATAAAGATGTTTCATCAAAAAAGAAATATGTAATTCCAGATACTGGGAAAGAAAGAACCGCGAATAAATTTGCAATAGGGTATATTAGTGCACATCCTGAAAAATGTAAAATACTATAAAAACTTAAAGATGATAATAATCCAACAATGAACCCGATAAATAATCCTTTTCGGGGATACCCTTCCAAAAATGGAATAAATGATTTGGTTTTTATTTTTAAAATAATAAAGATTATTACCAGTAAAATAACTATTGGAAAAAATATAAAACAAGCCAACGATCCTAACATCTCCATTAATCCCCAACTTGTAGTTTTCCCTTTCCCGATATTCTGAGCAACAAAAGCATAGCCTAATTGATTACAGCAATCTTCTTCATTTCCTATTGAAAAATCACAATTCCCAATTTCTGTTTCTATGATCAATTTTCCGGTTTCCTCATACTTTGAATAATCTGGGTAATAATCTTTCCATCCACTTGGTAAGGCGTAACTTGTAAATTCATCCCCGCCCCAATAACCAGCGCATTCTTTGGTCTCGTAATTTAATGCAATTCCCCAGGGCATTGACGCAGAAAAGACAACGTCTGATAGAAGTACAGAAATTAATAATGAAATTAGTAAAAAAATTAGTTTTTTCATAATGTAAAAATAAAAATTTTCTTTTACAATTCCGCTTTTAGTGGAACATAAAAAC
>CAZDKR010000028.1:0-7398 GCA_964506375.1 uncultured Gammaproteobacteria bacterium | reverse complement strand
TACTGGTTACTGGTTACTTGCTACTGGCTACCAAATAAAACTCCTCCTTTGAAACCAAATTAACTAACAATGACACTATCGCGGCAACAATAAAAATCCAAGCCATATTTACAAAAATCAGCAAAACTAAAGAAAAAACAACCATTAAAACTCTGCCTAAATTCAAGGACATTTCCCGTAAAATTGTAAATTCATCCACATAATGCCCTTCATCAGCCGCGATTTCATAAGTTAAAACGTCCAACGGGGTGCGAAATAACACTGAAGCAAAATTATGATAAACGCCCACCAAAAAAATATGGAACCCACTAGCCACAATTGCCTTAAAAAACCAGCCTAGACTATACAGCAATGAACTTAATTTCATTAATTTCTTTTTGTCAAAACGATCAACTGCTTCACCCGTCACATATCTTAAAACGCAGGTTACCAAAACAATGGCCGCAGAAACCAAACCAACGCTCATATATTCGCCTTTTAAAAGGGTGAAAATGAAAATGGGCCATATTAAAGCTCCTACATAATCCTGAACACCGTCAGCAAAGTAAGCCAAGTTTGTTTTAAAATGTTTTTTAGAAAACAACTTTCTAAATGTTTCAAAATAAGAAAAGGAGTACTTTTCCCGGGTGTGAGGAATAAAAAATATCGGCAATGAAGAAATAAAAATCAGGACAATGGCGAAAATAAACAAAACAGGAAAACCAAACCTAGAAATTATAAAAGCAGAAACAATTGGCAAAACGATTCCCAGAAGAGAAACAATAATGGCTAAAAAACTTAACTGCCGCCCCCTATGGTGCTTGTTAACAAAACGAGCAAAATCAATATGGTAAGGCGCCCAATAAAAAAGCCGAAACAGGGTATTAGACAAAATTAACAAAATAATCAAAGACAAAACAATATCTCCTGAACGCGCTAAAAAGTAAAGAAAGATAAAATAAAGAATTAACAACAAATTGCCAATCATCATTAAAATATGCATACTCAAGCATCTAATTAACTTGGCCCAAAGGGGAATAAATACAAAATAAAGCAAACAAATTAAGCCATAGAAAGTTAAAACAAACTGCAGACTGCCGCTTAAAATATAAAAAAATATCGGCCCATACATGCCGACCAAGCTCGCGCCTATATCGCGGGCAATGCGATGGAGATACAAATTCCGCAAACGTGGAGAAATTTTTTCTACTTTTTGAATTTTGGCAAATAAAGACATATTTTTCTTTTTATTTTATTCTTTTTGTTTAAAATCTTCTTTAAAAATTCGCATCTTTATCGCGGAACTATACGCGGAATTACGCAGAAAATTTTTTAAATAAGTATTTCGTATTTTAGCATTTTGGCCTTTAAGTTTAAAAATCAATTATACTAAAATTTTGCTAACTTCAGTGTTAACCAGCGCACCAATCTGCGTAAATCCGCGCGAGGCAAGCATTGCAAAATCTAAAATGCTAATACTAACGCAATATATTCAGATAATTAATATAACTAATTTAAAAAATTAAGCAAAGCACCTGAAGACCATGCCTGAGGGTAACAAATTGGGTCTTTCATTTTTAGACAAATTTTATTATCAACTACGCCATAAAATTCAGGCAAAAAACCCATGGTTTTAAAAGCTTTTAAAAGAGCGGTTTTTATTTTCTGGTATTCTTTTTTATAGCCAAGACTCTTTAAACCCTGAGCAATTATCCAGTTGCTGTGAGGCCAAATAGAGCCGAGAAAATAACTTCGGGGATCAAAAGCCGGGTCTTGGTTGGATAAAATTCGAATTCCAAACGGCGTCCAGAGTTCTGGACTAAATATTTTTTTAATTACTAATTTTTCTTTGCCTTTATCTAAAATTCCAGTAAAAAGCAGCTCCCCTGGCGAAGATGCGACTTGTTTAACTTGCTTCTTCTCGCCGTCTAGTGCCGAGCAAAAATATTTCTTATCCGACATCCAAAATTTTTGATTAAATTTCTTTTTTATGCGCAAGCTTTTCTTTTTCAAAACTGAAGCAAGATCTTTATCTCCGACTAATCGACAAAGCTCTTCTATTTTTTGATAAGCAAAAAAAGTTAACCCCTGAAGGTTGGCTGGCGCGACTGGTTCCTTTATTCCGGGCCACCCTTCTATCCAACTTGGATAGGATGGAATTTTAGGATCTCTTACTTGAGCTTCTAAAAATTCATCTTTGTCCGCGTCGCCGTAATTAAAAACCCAATCAATCGCTTGTTTAACATTGGGCCAGATGGATTTAACAAATTCTTCATCCTTAGTTTGCAAAAAATATTGACCAACCACAACCAAAAACCAAATTGTGCTATCTTCGGCATTGTAATACGGTTTTCCTTTCTTTAGCCAGTCAAACTCCTTCTTCCACTTCCGCCACCATTTTTCAGAAATATTTTTATCATAATATTCATGCAAAATTTTTCCCGGCTCTTCTTCTGTTTTAAGGTCCTCTTTTTTTCCTTGGAATTTAGCCAAAAATTTCAAAGTATCTCTGGCAATTTGAGAGTCATACGGCAAAAGCTGCCAAGCAACAATTAAAGAATCTCTGCCAAAAAGGCCCTTAAATCTTGGCACACCTGCCAAAACATAGCCCTGTCTTGTCTTTAAACTCTCAATTTCTGCAACAAGCTGGTCCTTTATCTTGTTTAAGGATTTGTCTTTGGCAGGTTTTATCTTATTAACTAAGTAAGTTTTAACTTGTTGTTGAGCAGTCATATAATAAAGGCTCCGCGCATCTGCTTATATTTTTTGCCCTTTTTATGCTTTTTATGCAAGCAAACTATTTTGCACTAATTTGCGCAGATACAAACACAAATCTATACAAAAATAATAATAGCAGTCCACAATTGGTAAACACTAAAATCACCTAAAAAACAACAACTACCTATTACTTATTACAGGCTACTGGCTACTGGCTACCGGCTACTGGTTACTGGTTACGAATTATCTTAAATCCTGAATCTCACACAACTATATTCACCAACCTGCCTTTGACAAAAATAACTTTCCTTGGTTCTTTATCTGCTATCCACTTCTGAATTTTTTCTGAATTCAAAGCCAACTTCTTGGCGTCTTGTTCAGAAATATCTGCTGGCGCTTTAATTTTATCACGCACCTTGCCGTTAACCTGCACAACCAACTCAATCTCATCGGCCTGAATCAAAGCTTTGTCATACTCTGGCCAAGGTTCAAAAACCAGCGTCTGATTATGTCCTAAGCGCTGCCACATTTCTTCAGCCAAGTGAGGGGCAAAAGGCGAGAGAATTAAAACAAACTTCTCCCAAATCTCCTGTGGAACGCTTTCAAATTTTTCCATTTCATTAACCAAAATCATCATTTGAGAAATAGCAGTATTAAACCTCATATTCTCAATGTCTTCTGTAACCTTCTTGATTGTTTGATGCAAAATCCTTTCTAAATTTTTATTGCGTTCTGTTAATTGTGTTTTAAGTTTTGATTGCAATTCCCAAACCCGGTTTAAAAACCTATACACGCCAATCACGCCTTTGTCGTCCCAGGCAATTGCTTGGTCAAAAGGGCCCATAAACATCTCATACAAACGCACGGTGTCTGCGCCATATTTTTTCACATAATTATCAGGATTGATTACATTGCCTTTTGATTTAGACATTTTTATCCCGCCTTCACCCAAAATCATACCATGAGCGGTTCTTTTTTTATACGGCTCTGGCCCGCATTCTTTGGGCACCGCGCCAATATCATATAAAAATTTATAAACAAAGCGTGAATACAAAACATGCAACGTGGTATGTTCCATACCGCCATTATACCAGTCTACTGGCGTCCAATATTTTAATTTTTCTTCACTAGCCAAAACCTGGTCATTTTGTGGGTCAGTATAACGCAAAAAATACCAATTTGACCCGGCCCAATTAGGCATCACATCTGTTTCCCGCTTAGCAGGCCCGCCGCATACCGGGCAAATTGTATTTACCCACTCTTCTATCTTAGCCAATGGAGAATCACCCTCTTCTGTGGGTTGGAAATCGTCAATGTCTGGCAAAGTTACTGGCAGCTGATCTTCTGGCACTGGAATAACTTTATGTTCTTGGCCATTAATATAAACAAAATCAATTCCTTCCCTTGCTCCTCGCCTCTTGCTCCCTGCCTCTTGCCAACATTTGCGACAATAAACAATGGGTATAGGTTCGCCCCAATAACGCTGGCGGGAAAAAATCCAATCATGCAATTTATACTGCACCCCGCGTTTGCCCAAACCTTTTTCTTCCAGCCAATCAATCATTTTTTGAATCGCGTCTTTTGGCTTCAAGCCGTTCAAAAAATCAGAATTAACCATCTCGCCCGAATCAATCTCAGTAAAAGCCGCTTCTTGAACATTGCCACCTTTAATCACTTCAACAATCTCTAAATTATATTTCTTGGCAAATTCCCAGTCGCGCTCATCATGGGCTGGCACAGCCATAATTGCGCCAGTGCCGTAATTCATTAGCACATAATCAGCCGCAAAGATTGGAATTTCTCGGCCATTAACCGGGTTAATTGCTTTAATGCCTTTTAATTCCACTCCGGTTTTTTCTTTATTCAAATCTGTTCTCTCTAAATCAGATTTTTTCTTGGCCTGCTCAATATATTTCTCTACTTCTTGATAATTTGTGATTTGTGATTTGTGATTTGTAATCAACGGATGTTCCGGTGCCACTACCATAAATGTTGCCCCGAACAAAGTATCCGGCCGAGTAGTAAAAACAACAAGCTCATCTAATTCATTCTTAAATCTTAAATTATAAATCTTAAATTTTATTTTCGCCCCTTCACTGCGCCCAATCCAGTTTATCTGCTGAATTTTAATCTGCTCTAAATAATCCACCAAGTCCAAGTCCTTAATCAAACGATCAGCATACTTGGTAATTTTCAATATCCATTGTTCTTTATCTTTTTTAACCACCTCGCCGCCGCAACGCTCACAAACGCCATTAACCACTTCCTCATTAGCCAGACCAATCTTGCAGGATGTGCACCAGTTAATACTTTCTTTAGCCCTGTAAGCCAAGCCGTGTTTAAACATTTGCACAAAAATCCACTGGGTCCATTTATAATAATTTGGGTCAGTTGTTGAAAACGCCCGTGACCAGTCAAAAGAAAAACCAGCCTCTTTTAACTGGCGGGTAAAAGTTTTAATATTTTTAGCAATAGAAATTTGCGGCTTAACGCCGACTTTAATGGCGTAATTTTCCGCCGGCAAACCAAAACTATCAAAACCAATTGGGTATAAAACATTATAACCCTGCATGCGGCGTTTGCGACAAATAATATCCATAGCTGTATTAGAACGTAAATGCCCGGTGTGCAAACCATCACCTGAAGGATAAGGAAACTCAATCAAGCCATAGAATTTCGGCTTTGACTTATCTTCCTTAACTTCAAAAAGCTTATTTTCCTGCCAATATTTTTGCCACTTTTTTTCAATTTTTTGGGGATTATATTTTTGCATAAAACTTATATGACAACTTATGACTTGCCATCTGTTATTAATTGTTTGTTACATTTATCTTACATTACCAGTTCTGATTTGACAACATTTCTGTGCTTTGTATGATATATGTTAGAATATAATTAGAGTTACATTCTTTAGAAACCGACCTGAAATATTAAGCAAAATTTGCTTTATTTCAGGAATTTTTAAAGAATAATTCCTAACTCTATTCCTAAACATTTTAAACAATATCTAGTTATTCTTGTCTCCTCTCTAATTAGAGGGGTTGTTTTTCTGGCTAAAAATATAGGCCGATTTTTTTTAGTTACTTTGCGCCCAGTAAAAAAAGGAAGCTATTTTGTCTTTAAATATTTTGTTTTACCTCTTTATAATTTCTTTTATCTTTTTAAGAAATGGCTAAAAGGATATTCACATAAACAACCAACCAATAAAGTGGCTTTAATTTTTACCCATAAGAATCTACTATATATTTTAATCTTTGTTTTATCATTAGCTGTCTTAGAAAATAATTTTAAAATAAAAAGTTTGGCAGCTGAAGATTTGGGCAACAAAAGTCTGCTTTATAAAATTGCTCAGGGAGACGAATTTGAAGAAATCGTTGAAGAAACGCCTCTCGCCTCTGAAAGTGACAATAAAAATCACCTTAACAACAAAGAAACAAACTTTTTAGAGCCAGCTGAGACGGCAATTACCAGAAATGAGCCTGTGGCAAAACAATTGTCAACTACTACTTTGCAAGAGGTAGCAACGGCCGAAGGGCTAGCAGCTGATGCTTTGCAAAAAAGCGGCGCCCCGTCCACCTTTACCAGCCCTCAGCCAAGAGAAAAAATTCACTACTATACGGTCCAAGCAGGAGATACCATTTCTTCAATTGCTAAAAAATTTAACATCTCAATTAATACCATTCTCTGGGCTAATGATTTATCCGGGTTAAGCATTATTCGCCCAGGTGACAAATTAACAATTTTGCCAGTCAGCGGTGTTTTGCATAAAGTCAAAAAAGGCGACACGATTTCCAAAATTGCCAAACAATATTCTGTTTCTCAAGACAAAGTTTTAGCTTACAACAGATTAGTAAATGAAAAACAACTCTCAATTGGTCAGCTTTTGGTTATTCCTGATGGAAAGATTAAAAAGACCTATGTCCGCAGAACTGGCACTCTTAGCTCAATTTTCAGAAAGCCGTCCTCTCAGCGAAAATCCACTGGTTTCATTTGGCCCACAACCTCTCGACGCATTACCCAATACTACCATTGGCGCCACCATGCTATTGACATTGGCGGGCGCACCGGCTCGCCTATTTACGCCTCTATGTCAGGCAAAATTATTAGAGCCCGCTGGGGCAGGGGTTATGGTTATCACATAATAATTGACCATGGAGCAGGTAAAAAGACCTTGTATGCCCACCTTTCAAAAATCTACGTCAAGGTTGGGGAACAAATTAGCCAAGGAACAGTTATCGGCGCATTAGGCTCCACTGGCTGGTCAACTGGCCCGCATTTGCACTTTGAAATTATTATTAATGGCAGAAAAGTAAATCCACTAAGTTATTTATAACAGCAACTTATCAGCAAAACCTCTTGCTTTTTCAAAAGCAAAAAACAAAGTTCTTTTTGGCAAAAAAACAAGGTATAAAAAAACCAAATTTTAAAACAAACACCCCAGGCGCCTGTTTGCACTGTTTTGCACTCTTTTTTATGTTTTTTGTATGAAATATCTTAAACTAATTTGCACCAGACATGAACACAAACCTGCGCAAATTAAAATTATTGTCCTAAATAAATCAAGATCAATCCTAGGCTGAAAATTCCGATATAATAATAAAAAAATAAATCATCCTTTTGCAGAACAATTTTTGTTTCTTATTCTCCTGCCCAGCTTTTTTATCCCGAGAACTCGGGAAGCTGAGGGTTTTATAATTTTCT
>CAZDKR010000027.1:0-7456 GCA_964506375.1 uncultured Gammaproteobacteria bacterium | reverse complement strand
ATTAAGGGGGATTCTGTTTGAAATCCATAACAGATTAGGCTCATCACAAAAAGAGCAAGCTTATGCGAATGCATTAGAAATTATTTTTAAAAAATTAAATATTCCTTATGAACGGGAAAAGAAAATTCCTTTAAATTTCGAGGGAGAAAATATCGGAGAACTGTTTGTTGATTTTGTTGTTTGGAACAAAATTGGTTTAGAGTTAAAAGCTAAAAGAATGTTAAGTAGAGATGATTTTCGACAAGCGTTAAGGTATATTGAAGTTTTAAATTTGCCACTAATTTTATTAGTTAATTTTCGTTCTTCAAAAAAGTTATTTATTAAAAGAATAATAAATTCAAAATATATAAAAAACACACGGATAAAACACTGGTACTCCCTGATGGACTCTAATGCTTAGATGAGCCATCCGGGATTATCAGAGTTTAATCCGAGTTTCATCAGGGTATTTATTCTATGCCACGAAGAAAAATTTACAAAATCACTAAAATTAACGCTCGGGAGATTTTAGATTCCCGCGGAAATCCCACTCTAGAAGCAGAAGTGGTTTTAGACACTGGTGACAAATTTAAAGCCAGTGTTCCTTCTGGGGCGTCAACTGGAACTCACGAAGCTGTAGAACTGCGTGACGGCGATAAAAAAAGGTATGACGGCAAAGGTGTGCTTAAAGCTTGTAAAAATATTACTGACAAGATCTCCAAAGAACTAAAAGGTATTGACATTATTAAGCAACAAGAGATTGATAAAAAATTAATTGAATTAGACGGGACAGAAAACAAATCCAACTTAGGTGCAAATGCAATCTTGGCTGTGTCTTTAGCCTGCTGTCGAGCAGGGGCTGGAGTGTCAGGAATGGAATTATACGATTATATTAATAAAATTTACACATTACACATTACACATTACACATTACCTATCCCTATGTTTAATATCTTTAATGGCGGCAAACACGCAGATACTAATTTAGATTTACAAGAGTTTATGATTGTGCCAATTTTAGACGCGCCGCTCAAAGAAAAGGTCAGGATAGGAGCCGAAATTTTTCATAAATTAGGCGAAGTTTTGCACAAAAATTATTTAGACACTGATGTGGGCAGTGAAGGCGGCTATGCGCCAAATATTGACTCTACCATCCAAGCTTTTGATTTAATTTTAGATGCTATTAAAGGCGCTGGCTATCAACCGGGCCAAGAAATTGGTTTAGCTTTGGATGTAGGCGCCTCAGAATTATATCAGCCAGATAAAAAACTTTATATTTTTAAATTAGACGACCATTTTATGTTATCAGACCAGCTAATTTCCCTTTACCGCGACTGGGCGCAAAAATATCCAATTTTCTCAATTGAAGATGGCTTGGCTCAGGATGACTGGCAGGGGTGGCAGGACTTAACAAATGAATTCAAACGTTTTAGACCATTAATTAAATCCGAAATCCAAAGTCTACCCCAGCACAAGGCAGAGGTCTCTGCTCCGCTCCAAAAACCAGAAACAAGCTCAAAATTCAAAAATCAAAAATCAAAAATAAATACAAATAGCAGAACTTCAAAGATGTTAATAGTTGGCGATGACTTGTTTACTACTAATGTTAAAAGGCTAAAACTAGGCGTTAAGAAAAAAATAGCTAATGCAATAATTGTCAAACCCAATCAAATTGGCACCCTAACTGAAACAATTAAATTTGTAAAATACGCTCAAAAGCATAATTATAAAATTATAACTTCCCATCGTTCTGGCGAAACCTGTGATGATTTTATTGCTGATTTGGCAGTAGCTGTGAATTCGGATTTTGTAAAATTCGGCTCTCTTTCCCGCGGAGAACGAGTGGTAAAATATAATCGGTTGATGGAAATTGATTGTTGCGTTTAGTTTATCTCAAGCAATCCCGCGGCCATAGGAAAGCCTCTGCCAAATACGGGGGCGCCTCTGGCGTAGAGGAATTGCAATGTGGATAGTTTAGAAATTGGAAATTAGAAATTGGAAATTAGAAATTGGTAATGGAAATTAGAAAATGGAAATTAGTTTAAAGGATACAAGATTAAACAAGCGCAAAATTCACCAATTTCCAATCTCCAACAACCAATTTCCAATTTCCATCAACTAACCTCCAATTTCCATCAACTAATTTCCAATAAACAATGTCTTGGTTCCTTATCACTATCATTGCCTATTTCTTGAACGCCATTGCTATGGTAATTGACAAAACCCTTTTAAAAAAAGAGATTCCTAACCCGATTGTCTATACTTTTTATATTGCCTTATTAGGAGCGGTAATGATGCTGTTGATTGTTCCTTTTGGGTTTTCAATACCAGCTGGCTTAATAATTTTTATCTCCCTGGTCGCAGGGGCTGTTTTTATCTGGGCTTTAATTTTAATGTTTTTGGCTCTACGAAAAGATGACGCCACTAGGGTAACGCCAATGATTGGCGGACTAACTCCTATTTTTGTCTTTGTCTTAGCTTGGTACATTTTGCAAGAACAGCTGACCCGCAACCAGTACCTGGCTTTTATTTTTTTACTCAGTGGCACTTTTTTAATTTCCCTAGATTTCACGCCCAAAGGGCAGGGGATTTTATTTTGGTTAAAACGGAAATTGGCATTAGGCCCTCAAAGCAAAAGAATTTCCATACCTCAAATTAGAAAAGTCATTTGGATTGCACTACCTTCGGCAAGCCTGTTCAGCGTGGCTTACATTTTAACAAAATATGTTTATCAAAATACAGAATTTTTAACCGGCTTTATCTGGACAAGGTTAGGAGCCTTTTTAGCCGCAATGCTTCTTTTGTTGTGGCCGGAAAACCGCAAAGCAATTGTTAAAAACTTTAAAAAAACGTCAAAAAGTAAATCAAAACAAAAAAGCGCGGGAGGAAAATTTCTCATTGGTCAAGCCTGCGGCGGGGCTTCAGCATTATTAATTCAATACGCAATCTCTTTGGGCTCGGTTTCGCTTGTCCAGGCGCTTCAGGGACTGCAGTATGCTTTCGTCTTCCTGATTGTCTTAACCCTGACAACGTTTCTGCCTAAAATTTTAAAAGAAGAAATGTCAAAAGAAATCTTTTTTCAAAAAGTCTTAGCAGTATTTCTAATTTTCATTGGATTATATTTTATAGCAATTTAATAAAAAATTTTGGCTATTTAATATTCAATCATTAAATTCATAAAATTAGTTTCTAACGGTTTAATAATAAATTTTAATTTATTTTATCAATAATAACCATAAAATTGTATACATAACATTATAACATAATAAATTATACATAATAATATAAGTTAATTATATATTGCGATCGACATATATAATTAACTCAAATTTTAATCTATGAAGAACAAAAAAGTTCTTAACTTTACTGAGAACTTCTTGCTTTCGCTGGCAGAATTTGCAGATATTTTAACTCAACCCGTGATTGTTAATAAAGCTTACTGGGCAGCTGTGCAGAGGGAGAAAGAAAAAAGGGAGGAGATAAAAAAAGAAAGACACAAATATTATGCCACCATCCACCGTTTGGAAAAATATGGTTATTTGAAAAAAGAAATAAGAAATAAGCAGATGCAGGTGAGATTGACAAATAAAGGTTTAGTTAAATTGCAGCGCATCAAATGGAAAAAAATGAAAGAAACTATAAAGAATAAAAATCAAAAATTATGTCTGGTTGTTTTTGATATACCAGAAGACAAAAGAAGAATGAGAAATTTGTTTCGCCAATGTCTGTATGAAATGGGATTTTCTAAATTACAAAAGAGTGTCTTTGTTTCTCGTTACAATCTTGTCAAAGAAATTAAGTTACTGGTTAAAAATTGCGAGCTAGAGAAATATACTAAAATATTTGAAGGAAAGGAAATTAAATTATAGTTCACTATATATGTCGATCGCAATATATAGTTAACTCTTTTTTATTACACTTTTATTATACCTTTATTACACTTTTTAATATGTTTTTTAAGTATGCTTTTAAGTATACTTTTGAGTTTTATATATGCTATAATTAACTTGATGAAAAACTTAAAATCTCACTACAAAATCTTCTTTAGTGTTTTAATTATTTTTATTTCATTAGTTATTTTAGCTAATCTTAATTTTGGTGATGACCAAAAAATCATCTGGGGTGCTACGTTTAGCAAAAAGCAATGCCAAGAGTTGGGGCTTGATTGGCAAAAAGTCTATGGAAAAATTCTTGATGAAATGAATTTTAAAGTGCTTAGGATTCCGGTTTATTGGGATGAAGTTGAAAAAGCGGAAGGAAAATATGATTTTTCTGATTATGATTGGATAATAAACAAGGCCCAAGAAAAAAATGTTGAAATAGTGCCTGTTTTTGGCAGGCGGGTGCCCAGGTGGCCCGAATGCCATGTGCCAAAGATTTATAAAAACTATTCTGAAATAGAACTGCAAAACAGGATATTAATTTTATTAGAAAATGAAGTTAACCATTTTAAAAATTATAAAAATATAAAAAAGTGGCAAATTAGCAACGAGCCGTTTGTTAATTTCTTTGGCCAATGCCCGCCAGCTGATAACAACTTAGTTGAAAGGGAAATTAAATTAGTCAAAAGTTTGAGCTCCAAGCCAATTGTCATTACTGAGTCTGGCGAACTGTCAACCTGGCTGCCAGGTGCCAAACTGACTGATATTTTAGGCTTTTCTATGTATCGCCAGACATGGAATAAAAAATGGGGATATTTTTATTACCCTCTACTGCCTGCTTATTACTACTTTAAAGCCCAGCTAATTAAAAAGGTAACTAATGTTAAAGAAGTTATTAACACAGAACTTCAAGTTGAACCTTGGACAAAAAGCAATGAACTAAAAAACATGGATTTATTTGATCAATTCTACAGCATGGATTTGCAGCAAGTTAAAACAAACATTGACTTTGCCAGAAAGTCTGGCATTAATGAGATTTATCTGTGGGGGGTGGAATGGTGGTATTGGCTCAAAGAAAAACAAAATCACCCGGAATTTTGGGAATATGGCAAAACACTAATTAACGCTGGTATTTAATTTGACAAAATTTTAAAAATAAAATAAGGTAAAAATACAAAAAAAGAACTCAAAACAAATTAGCAAAAAAGGAGGAAAAATGGGACAACTTAATTTTTCATTCGGAAAAACAGACCTCCCTCCTGAAGAAATAAAAAGAAGTATTAAAGAAGCAAGGACCGAGGCAAGGAAAGTGGTTAAGTATTTAGACCCTGATCACATCAGGGGATGGACAGATTTAATCCAAAAACTTGAGTCCGCGCTTGTGGACTTAAAGTCTAAGAAAAAGGTGAAAATGCATATTAAAAAAAGAGGGGGAAGACGTACATAAAGAATTTTTTGGCCAGCCATTTGCTGGCTTTTCTTTTTTATAATATATGGTACAATAAAAATACGGATTATGGGTTAAATAACTTCACTTGCTTCCAGAGGGCTTGGTTTTTATTACCTTATCCTGCTGCACAGGATTCCAGTCCTCAGAATAAAATAGCATTTATGCCTATCCCGCCCCTAAAAAAAGTTGAAAGTGAACTTGAAGAAGTGACTGAAAAAGTAGAGGAAACAGTCAATCATCTAATACACAAGAAGAAACGAAAACCATTTTACCAAAAGGGAATTTTTTGGCTTGTGATCGTTTTTTTTGCTGTTTTGCTACTTTCAGGTTATGCTTACTTTTCCTACTGGCAACCATTAAAAAATTCATTGATTCTGGCTAAACAATCGCAATATTATTTTGAAAGGGTTCAAAACGATTTGTTAACTGCTGATTTTATTCAAGCCAAACAGGATATTGAGACGGCGCAAAGCCTTTTAACGAGATTGAAAAAAAATGTCAACAAGCTGGACTCTCCGTTAATGATCGGATATTTAAGAAATGAATATAACGCAGTCCAAAATATAATTACTGCTACCCAAGAGTTAAGTGATGGCCTATATTTGCTAACCAACCTGGCCCAGGACATTCTGTCCAAGGTCAGTCGTGACGCTAAAAGCGGCAACTTAAATATCACGCCTGCGCAAAGAAAAGAAATTTTAGAAAAATTTTCTCACAAAACGCCTGAATTAAACGGCGCCAAAGCGCAAATTGATTTATCTTTAATTACATTAAACCAAATTCCAATCAGTAGGTTAAATCCTCAATTAGCCGATTATGTTTTAAACTTGCGGACCAAGCTAAATTTGCTAAAAATCTTTTTAGACAAATCTATTGCTTTGTCACAAAGCGCACCGTCATTATTAGGCCTTAACCAAGAAAAAACTTATTTGTTTTTATTAGAAAACAATAACGAACTTCGCCCCACCGGCGGCTTTCTTGGCACTTTGGGCATTTTAAAAGTTAAGGATGGCAAAATTTTAAGTTTCAATACCCAAAATGTTTATGATTATGACAAATTCGCCCACGGCAAACTGCACGTACCGCCACCAAAGCCGATTAAAAAATATTTAAATGTCAAGGGCTGGTATTTGCGCGACAGCAACTGGTCGCCAGATTTTATAAAAGCGGCTAAAAAAATTGAGTGGTTTTATCACAAGGAAGCTCAACTGTCAAAAGGCGCGCTGAATGATTATAAAATTGACGGAGTGATAGCTATCACGCCTAAAATCGTTCAAGAGTTTTTAGGCATTGTCGGGGCAATTGAAATAGACTCCTTTGTCTTTACTAAAGATAATTTTGTAGATCAACTCCAATATTTGGTTGAAGTAGGTTATGAAGAACAAGGCGTAGAATATTTCCAAAGGAAGAACATTATCGGGCGCCTATCGCAAAAAATGATTGCCAGAACTGAAAACATGAGCCTCAAAGGCTGGCTGGAACTAACCAAATCCGCATTTAATAATTTAAATCAAAAACATATTTTAATTGTCACTAAAGACCCAATAGTTCAGGACTTGATTAACAAACAAAACTGGTCAGGCGCTATTAACCAAACACAAGGCGACTATTTATTTGTTGTAGATGCCAACTTGGCGGCCTTGAAGTCAAACGAATGTGTAAAAAGGGAAATAAAATACACCTTGAAACCCGAATCAAACAAGCTCACAGCTAAGGTTGATATTCATTATAATAATCAATGTAAATTTACTTGGAAAACAACCCGCTACCGCACTTACACCAGAATTTATGTTCCTTTGGGTTCTAAGTGGATTAAAACTACAGGTTCAATGGATATGGACCGCTCTCCTAAGCCCGGCGAAACTGATATTTTAGAAGAAAGTAATAAAACAGTCTTTGGCGCTTTTATTTCAATTGAGCCAGGCCAAACAGGCACCTTGAGCTTTGAGTATTATTTGCCAGACTATTTAGCTCAAAAAATATTTGACGGCGAAGCGTATAACTTATACTTGCAAAAACAAGCTGGAACCTTAAAAGATAAAATACTTTTGGACCTCAGATTTCCTGAAAAAATTAAATCTACTTACCCTTCGGAACCAAGAAGTGGCTGGGGTGATAATCATTACCAACTCATAACTGATTTAGA
>CAZDKR010000026.1:0-7506 GCA_964506375.1 uncultured Gammaproteobacteria bacterium | reverse complement strand
CGAGGGTCTTGCGACCTTTAGGTCGCTCTATTTTATTAGTTTTTGAATACCCCACGGCTTGCTGTGGTCAGGAGTTTTTTCCATTATATTGGAATTCCAATAATTTAAATTTTTGCGTCCTAAGTGTTCGGGATTCGCATGAGTATGTAGATTAGAATGATTGCGTTAGTGAATACATCGGCATTAGCACTGCCATAGCCATCCCTGCCACTCCAGCTCCAAGGATTAACATCAAAATTGGCTCAATAATAGTGGGCAAATTTTTCATAGTTTGGTCAATTTCGTCTTCGTAAAATGTGGCCAGTTCTTCTAAAATTGAATCCAGGGAACCAGAGTTTTCGCCAACAGTTACCATTTGAATGACCACCGGCGGAAAAAGCTTTTTTTCTTTTCCTAAAGATTCATGAACGCGCGAACCTTTTTTTATTTTTTCTGCTGCTGCCACCAAAGCGTTTTTATAATGAATGTTGCCCACCACTTTGGCAGTGATATTAAACGCGTCAACAATAGGGATATCTGTTTTTAAAAGTGATGACAAGGTTCTTGAAAAGCGGGCTAAATTTATTTTTTCAACAATTGGAGACAAAATTGGCAATTTTAAAAATAATTTATGAAGAAAAATTTTGCCTTTTTTGGTTCTAAAAATTTTTACCAAAACAATGATGGTAATAATTAAACTAATTGCTACCAAAGGTCCATTGCTGGTTATAAAATGGGAAAGGGCAATGAGCATCCTGGTTGGCAACGGCAATTCTGTGTTGATTTCTTCAAAAATGGAAACAAATTTAGGAATGACAAAGATAATCATAGCCGCTCCAATGCCGATCATAGCGGTGATGACAATGGCAGGATAAATCATAGCTCCCCTGACTTTGCTAATCAGTTCGTGATCCCGAGTCATTTGTTTATGAAGTTGTTCCAAAACATTTTCTAAATTGCCGGAAACTTCACCTGAAGCAATCATAGAAACAAAAAGGTCGTTAAAGATCTTTGGGTATTGCTTTAAACTCTCAGCAAAACTTTCTCCTTTTTTGACTTTTTGTTCTACTTCTTCTAATATCTTTTTAAATTTCTTGTTAGGGGTTTGGGCAGCTAAAGCAGTCAATGCCTGGCTTAAAGATAATCCTGCTTTGATCATAACTCCTAAATTTTTAGTAAAAAAAATCTTATCTCTCAAACTAACTCGTTGGAGTTTTAGTAAATATTTGTCCAAATTAATATTTTTGAGCGATTTTTTCACCTCTTTTCCTTCAGTTTCTTCTCCTAATAACGCCTGATTGTTGGTTTCTGACCCTTCTTCTTTTGCTTCTTTCCTGTTATTTCCTTCGTTATTGTTGGTGTAGTCAATTGAGGTTAATGAGCTGTTGGTTTTTTTAGGCATTTTAGTTATCCACAGGATTAGTTATTTTTGGATATTTATTTTTTCTTGCTATGGCAGAGTTGTGGCCGTGGGGCGGGATAATACAAAAATCAGGAAACACAAAGTGTGGACATAAAAGTCCGAAGATTTTGATTCTTTTTTGAGTTTTATTAATTTTGTTTTGCGTTTTATTCTTTAGTTACTCTCAAAACCTCTTCAATTGTTGTTATTCCCTGTTTAGCCTTCATAAACCCGTCTTGCAACATAGTAATCATTCCTTGCTCTTTAGCTTGTTTGTTGATTTCTTCGGCCGAAGCTCTTTTTAAAATTAATTCACCCATTTTTTCTGTTACTTCCAAGACTTCATAAATGCCAATCCTGCCTTTATAGCCAGAATTGCCGCATTGTTTGCAGCCTTTGCCTTTGTAAAATAACATAGAAGACAAAGACTCTTTTGCAGAAGAGATAGCCCCGTGTTTGGCCAAAGCCTTCATAAGTTCTGGGATATCAAAAGTTTCTTTTAGCTCTTTTTCCATATCAGCCGTTAATTTGTATGACATAATGCAGTTTTTGCAAATTCGACGCACTAATCGCTGGGCAACAATAATGTTAACTGTTGAAGCAATCAAAAAAGGTTCAATCTTCATATCGTCTAAACGC
This sequence comes from uncultured Gammaproteobacteria bacterium, assembly GCA_964506375.1. Taxonomy (GTDB): domain Bacteria; phylum Patescibacteriota; class Patescibacteriia; order UBA2196; family UBA2196; genus CAZDKR01. The sequence goes on along the minus strand of CAZDKR010000026.1, from coordinate 5,486 downwards.
GGCAGAGCGGTGGCCGCGTCATTGGTGTGGAGCGTGGATAAAACCAGGTGACCGGTCATAGCCGCGTTAACTGCAATGTCAGCCGTTTCATTATCGCGAATTTCTCCAACCATAATTATGTCTGGGTCCTGGCGAAGAAAGGCGCGCAGTCCGGCAGCAAAGGTGTAACCAATTTTAGGATTAATTTGCGATTGGTTTATGCCCGGCATTCTGTATTCAATAGGGTCTTCAATAGTCGTAATATTTACTCCAGGCTTATTAAGCATATTCATAATAGTGTATAAGGTGGTAGTTTTACCAGAACCAGTTGGGCCAGTAACTAAAATCATACCGTGCGGCTTGTTGATATTCCTTTTAATGATTTCCAAAGCTTGTTTTTGAAAGCCAAGTTGTTCTAAATTCAAAATTTTATTTGACTCATTTAATAAGCGCATTACCACTTTCTCGCCGTCAAAAACTGGAATAATGGAAACACGGAAAGAGATTTTGTATTCAGGGGTTTGGATTTTAAAACGGCCGTCCTGGGGTAGGCGGTGTTCATCCAACTTTAGATTTGATAGAATTTTAATTCGTGCCACAATGCCGGCCAAAGTTTTTTTGGGTAGACTCATTACTTTGCGTAGAACTCCGTCAATCCGGTATCTAACCGAAACACTCTTTTCTTCTGGTTCAATGTGGATATCAGAGGCATTTTCAAAAATAGCGTATTCTAACAGCGTATCCACAATTCTAATAATTGGCAGATCATGGGCCAATTCTTTTAATTTTGTATCATCAACTTCTTTTTTGCCCTCGGCTCCTTGCAAGATTTCTTCTTTCTGCTTTTTGGCAATTTCTTCAAATTCAGCTTCTAAGCCCTTGTGGTATTGTTTTAATATTTCTTGAATGCTTTCTGGGGTAGTTAAATAAATTTTTAGTTCCAAATTAACTTTTTTCTTAATAAAATCAAAAGTTTGCAGGTCATCGGCGTCAAGGCAGGCAATTTTTACTTCCTTGTCGTTTTTATCAAAGGCAATAATTTGGTGGGCTTGGGCAATGGGTTCGGGAATGATGTTTAAAATATCCTTTCTAATGGTTTCGTTTTTTAAATTAACAAAAGGCAAAGCCAGGTCCTTGGCTATTGCCTCATAGATTGTTTCTTGGCTGGTGATTTTTTCAGCGACCAAAAAATCAATTAGCCCAACTTTTTTTTCCTTGGCTTGTTTATAATACTTCTTATACTCATCCTCTGAAATAATTTTATTTTTGATTAAAATTTGTTTGAGTTTTTTGTTGTCCAACATAGAGCATGGGGCGCGCTGTTTATCCCGAGCGCTTGGAATTGGGGGCAGAAGGTTTTATAGAAATTGTTTCCACTTAAATTTTAAGCACGGTTTAAATTTTAAGTAAGGGATTTTATCCACTTTGCTTTTATTTTACCGCATTTAATAAACATTGACAAATTTTTACCTTGAGCAAGCGCAGGCGCAGTTTTAATGTTTTAAAAAATCATTATGTCAATTTGCTACGATCGTAGCAAATTGACATAATGAAAATAATGATGTTAAGGAATTAAAACCAGCGCTAAAATCAGTTTGTTGTTTTGTTTATTAGTTTTTGAATACTTTGTAGATTGTTGCGGTTGGGGAGTTTGTTGTTTATTTTTAACAAACTTGGACCAAATTGACTTGAGGTTGCCTTGTGGCAAATACTTTTGAATTCACCTTTGCTAAACGAATTTTAGGCTGAATGGCGTGCTTTGGCAGGTGGATAAAATGACTCAGGCAAGGCAGTTTGCTGGCAAACTTTGAGATTTGCTATTAATTTTTTTGAGTGGTAAAATGGAATTAAATAAGAGTCTGGTTTGCCCTGAATCCGTTAGTTAGCAGGATTTAGTAGAAGGCGCTTGCATCATTTCCACAGGGATCTTCGCTATGATTTTCATCAGGGCACGGGATAAACCACTTTGTTTATATGATTCTCTATTTCAAAGACAAGATAATCCGCTGGTGCCTGGTCTTTAGCATAATTTTTAATATATTATTTTGGGTTTTGGTTTATTTTCGCATTCCAATTCAAACCGAGCCTTTGGCATTACGTTACAATATTTATACAGGAATCAACTTAATTGGCCCTTGGTATAATGTCTATTTTTTCCCTTTAGCTGGTTTGGGGATAATAATTTTTAACTTTGCTTTAGCAAAGATTATTTTTAAAAAAGACAAGCTGGCAGCGCATTTTTTAGTTGCTACCGCTTTAATATGTCAAATAATTTTATTGATTTTTGGAGGGTTGCTGGTGATGATAAATGTATGAAAAATAATAGAAGATGTTATTAATTTAGCAAATTAATTAACCCCCTAAATTCAAATTAAAATTTGATTTGAGTTTAGGAATTAAAAAATATGATTTCAAAAAAACTTATCAGATTATTAGACGACGGAAAAGTGAAATATGAAGTAGTAGAACACCGAACAGTTTATACTGCTTACGATGCTGCTGCTACTATGCGCATTAAACTGAATCAGGTGGCTAAAAGTTTGTTGGTTAAGATGAACAAGCCTTTTGAGCCGGGCAGGAAGCCGTATGCTATTGCTGTTGTGCCGGCAAACAGAAATATTGATTTAAAAAAATTGGCGCGAGTGATGACTACTAAAGACGTTAGAATTACCAAGGTTGAAATTCCCAGAGAGAGCGTAATGAAAACGCAGTTTAAAGTTAAGCCAGGCGCTATGTCAGCTTTTGGCTCACTTTATAAACTGCCAGTGTTCGTGGACAAGGCGTTAAAAGGAACAGTTGTATTTTCTGCTGGTTCATTTACAGAGAGCATTAAAATGAAAGTGGCCGATTTTATTAAGTTGGAAGAGGCAAAAACAGGGAATTTTTCTGTTTCTAAAAAAACAAAGAGAAAGAAATAGACTAAAACTATTCTTCGTCCTAACTAAAGTCAGAATGATTCTGCTGGAGCAATATGCTCATATTCAGCAGGATGCCTTGATTTTCATTTGCATGTTTTATATTTTTTAAAATATGCAAAAGATCACTTGGGATAAGCAAAACAGAACATATGCCTTACCAAGTAAAACTTGAGAAATTTGAAGGCCCATTAGACCTTCTTTTGCAGTTAATTGAGTCAGCAGAGATGGATATCACTGAAGTTTCTCTTGCCCAAGTTACTGACCAGTTTATCCATTATTTGGCTCAAGCTGAAAGCAAAAATCCTGAAGAGTTGGCTGATTTTTTAGTAGTGGCTACTAAACTTTTGCTTATTAAATCAAGGATTCTTTTGCCCAATTTGCATCTTGACGAGGAAGATGAGGCGCTTGAGCTTGAGACTCAGCTTAAAATTTATAAAGAATATTATGAGGCGTCAAAAAAGGTTAAAGAAATTTTAGATAAACAAAAGGTTATGTTTGCCAGAGAGAAGATTCCTTTAGATATTGAAGTTATTTTTAATCCCCCAGAAAATTTGGGTGTGGAAAAATTAAAAAAAATTTTTTTGGATGTGATTAAGGAAATTGAGCCAGTGGTAAAATTGCCAAAAAAGTCAATGCTTAGAGCAATATCAATTAAAGAGAAAATTGAAAAAATAAAAAATAAGATTATGCAGGGAATTAGTTTAAGTTTTGGAGAAATGATTAAAGATTCAAAGGACAGGACCGAGATAATCGTGACTTTTTTAAGCGTCTTGGAATTAGTAAAGCAAAAAATAGTGGTTGTGAGACAAAATAAAATGTTTGATGAGATAATTTTAACCCCGCTAAATGACGCTGATAAAACTGTTTTAACATCAGATTAACATTCGCCCCCATTTTATTATCAATCATTGTAAATTAATACCTTAATTTTAAAAAGTATGATAAAAAAACAAATAGAATCATTGCTTTTTATTTCAAACAAGCCCTTAACCATAAAAAAATTGGCAGATTTGGTTGGCCGTTCAAAAGCAGAAATTGAAACAGTAGTTGAGGTTTTAAAGCAGGAATATAATGATTCTGAAAGAGGCATAAAGGTTGCGGTTAATGGCAATGAAGTTCAAATGGTAACTGCTCCAGAATCCTCTGAAGTTGTAGAAAAGTTTTTAAAAGAAGAATTAACAGGAGAAATGACCAAGCCCCAGTTGGAAACTTTGACTATTATTGCTTATCGTGGACCGATCACTAAGACAGACCTTGAGCAAATTCGCGGAGTGAACTGTTCTTTGATTTTGCGCAACTTAATGATTCGCGGTTTAGTCAAGGCGCATTTAGACAAGAAGTTAATGACCACAGTTTACCAAGTAACAATGGATTTTCTCAGGTTTTTAGGCCTGACTTCTGTTAAAGAGTTGCCAGATTACGAACGTTTGTCTTCGCATGAGGTGATTGAAAGTATTTTAGAAAAAGAAAAAAGACCTGTGGATGGAGTGCATTAACATTAAAACATTAAACCACCCACTTAATGTTTTAGTCAAGAAAATCCTATGTCTAAAAAAAGAAAGGTTTTTGCCATTTTATTATTAATCATTATTTTACTGATTGCGGGCTTTGTGATTTATAAACAGATTAAAAAAACCCAGGAACAGAAATTTTTGAGCCAGCTTAAAGGTGAAGTTGTTTTTACCCGACGCAATGCTGACGGCGCTTTTGACATTTGGAAAATAAATGCCAATGGCACAGGAGAAAGGATGTTGTTTCATAATGAGGATAAAGTGAATTCACATTGTTTATTTCCAGAATGGTCAGATGATGGCAAAAAGATTTATTTTAAAGCGATGAGAAATGGAGAATGGAAAAATTTTGAGATGAGTAATAATGGTGAAAACGTAAATATTATTAGTGATATCCCGGGAGATTATAGGAATCCGGAGGGAGTAAGTCAGAGGTCCAGAGAGGAAGATATAATCGTTAGGGAAGGAGATATTTATTATTTAGATGAAAATGGACATGAAATTAAAGTTCGTGATTTTATTGGACCTTATAGTCAAGATTATAATCCAGGTTCAATGGAAGCATCGTGGAGTCCTGACAAGAAGTATATTATTTTTGAATCAGGCGGCTATATAATGATTGCTGACAAAAATGGCAATTCTGCTAAATTAACCAAAGGCAGTCAGCCAGACTGGAAGTATTGAAGCGTTTTAACATATTAACATTTTAACATAAACAAAATATGAATTTTGAAAGGGTGAAAAAAGGATTTTATTTATTCTTTGTCATTACTTTTGTAATGAGCAATTTTTTGGTTTTTAAAATTCCCCAGGCCAAAGCTAAGTATATTGCGCCATATGCCCAATTGTCTGGAAAAGTTACAAATAGCCAAAATAACCAGGATTTGGCAAATGTAGATTTAAAGTTATTAAATAAAAGTTTTGGTGTTGATTGCACATTGCCTATTCCGCCCGGTCGGATTTGTGAAAATGGTTATATGGGTTGGCAGACAACTACTGATAGTGAAGGCAATTATTCTTTTGCATTAGATGGATTTTTTTGTGGACCAAATATTGATTTTGAATTAACTGCAAGTTT
>CAZDKR010000025.1:0-7726 GCA_964506375.1 uncultured Gammaproteobacteria bacterium | reverse complement strand
ATTTAAGATTTTAGTTTTAAGTTTTAAACTTTGAGCTTTTAGTTTTTAGTTTTAAGCTTTTAGTTTTAAGCTTTTAGTTTTTAGCTAAAAAAATGTCAAACAAAAAATTAAAAATTTATATCAATAACAAACTCTATAAAGCCCGGATCGGCGAAACTATTTTAGATGTCGCCTTGCGTGAGGGTATTAAAATTCCGCACTTGTGCAAGCACCCAGATTTAAGCATTAAAGCCAATTGCCGGGTCTGTTTGGTTGAAGTTGAAGGCAAGGGAATTGTAACTTCGTGTTCAACACAAGTTGAAGAAGGAATGAAAGTTAAAACTAACACCCCCAAAGTTGAACGTGCCCGAAAGATAAACTTAGAATTAATTTTTTCTGAGCACATTGAAAAATGCAATAAATGTATTTATCAAAATAACTGCGCTATTTTAAGATACGCCCGAGAGTATGGCTTAAAAATCTCTCGCTTCTTTGACCGCAAAAAGGGTTATCCAATTTGGCAGTTTGGCGACTCAATCCAATTTGATTCATCAAAATGCATTGACTGCCGCAATTGTGTGGAGGTTTGTCAGGTCAAACAAGCAGTTGATTTTTATGAAATTGCGGAAAGGGGAGTGGAAACAGTGGTGAAGCCTAAGGGTAAACCAAATATTAAATGCCATTCCGAACCTGTTTCGGAATCCCGCGAGATTCTGGAACAGGTTCAAGACGACAATAACATTGATCTATTAAAAAATGACCCGGATAAATTTGACTGCACTTATTGCGGTCAATGCATAGTTCATTGCCCGGTTGGAGCAATTTCTGAAGTTCCTCATTGGCAAGAGGTTGAAAAATTATTAGAAGAAAAAAAGAATAAAATATTAGTAGCCCAAATTGCGCCTTCCGTTCGCGTTTCTATTGGAGAAGAGTTTAATCAAGAGCCGGGCAAAATTATGACAGGGCAATTAATTGCTTCAATAAAGCAAATTGGCTTTGATTATGTCTTTGACGCTAATTTAGGCGCAGATATCACTGCTTATGAAGAAGCAAAAGAATTAGCTGAGTGGTTAGAAAAAGGAAAAGAAAGACCAATGTTTACTTCTTGTTGTCCGGCTTGGGTTAAATTTGTTGAATTTTATTATCCAGAATTCATTCCCCATCTTGCCACTACCAAATCTCCCCACATTTGTTTAGGCTCTTTAGTTAAAACATATTTCGCAGACTATCTAAAAAAGGATCCAGAAGAGATAGTTGTAGTTTCCATTATGCCCTGCACTGCCAAAAAGCATGAAATTAATCTGGATAGCCACAAATTAGACAGCTCTCAAAACGGAAAAATGCCTGCTGTTGATTATGTTTTAACCACCCGCGAATATGCCTATTTGTTGCACAAGCACAAAATTGATTTACCCAATTTAAAGCCAATGGATTTGGACAAACCCTTAGACATTTACTCTGGCGCCAGCGTTATTTATGATATAAACAGCGGTGCAATGGAAGCAGTTCTGCAAAGTTTAAATTATTTTTTCAAAGATCAAGCCGGCCCCAAGCAAAGTTTGGAACCAACATTTAAGGTTAACCCGCGACTTCAATCACGGAAATATCAAGAATTAGAAAGCATTAAAACTGCCCGCATTAAAATTGGCAACAGAAAACTAAAGGTGGCTGCTGTTAGCGGTTTAGCAAACGCCAAGAAAGTACTGGACGATCTTCAAAATGAAAAAGTTAAATATGACTATGTTGAAGTAATGGCTTGTCCGGGTGGTTGTGTTGGCGGCGGCGGTCAGCCAGCGCCAACTAGTTCAGAAATTCGCGCCAAACGAGCCTTGGCACTTTATGAAATTAATAAAAATTTGCCTATCAAAACCACTCATAAAAACCCATTGGTTCTAAAAATCTATCAAGAGTATTTTTCTGCCAAAAGAGGAGGGGAGGAGCTGATTAAAAAAATCCTTCATTCTGGGTTTAAAACAAGCAAAAGAGAAGGATACTTTCAAACTTAAAAAGTTAAAATGCTTTAAAAATTACAAACCTCTTATTTCTATCCGCTCATATGCAATTAATTTTATTCATAATACTCATTATTATATTGATTGCTATTTGCCTTTCTTTCCTTAATGCCGTATGGGCAGCTAACTCTTTGGCTCCCTGGGTGCCGTCTAAAAAAAGAGATCTGCAACGAATATTCAAATTGGCTGCCTTAAAACCCAATGAAACTTTCTATGATTCGGGATGCGGCAACGGCAAGGTTGTTTTTTATGCTTGCAAAAATTTTCCAGTCAAGGCTGTTGGCTTAGAAATATTTTTGCCTTTATTTTTGATATGCAAAATCCGTCAATTTTTCCACAGGGGCGCCAATTTAACATTTAAATACAAAAATTTATTTAAAGAAGATTTGTCTGCAGCAGATGTGGTTTATGTTTTTGGTATGCCGCGCGCAATTAAAAATAAACTTAAACAAAAATTAGAAAGGGAGCTTAAGCCTGGCTCACGAGTAATTTCATACACTTTTCCTATTACCGGCTGGGTCCCTGAGATTATAGACAAACCAAACAAAGGAAAACTTTCTATATATCTTTACAAAATTAAAATTTAATGCAACAAATTCAACGCCTTTTAACACTTCTATGCAAAATTTTATGATTTTATGCGGGAGACCCTACTGAAAAATTAAATTTATCCAGCGCTTAAATTCATAAGTGCTGGATAAATTTTCACTATATGTTATTATTATTATAAAGCTTTTATATCACAAAAAAGGAGGGCGAGATGCAGCATCAAGGCATAAAAAGAGCGATTGCTTATTCATTAAAGCCGCATCAGCTACATTTATGCGGTTTGTCAAATCAAGTAAATAGCGTTCAGCTGCTCAGAGATTATCTTTTGGGTAAAAACGAAGAAAAGAGTGCTAGAGAAATTTTGAATAATTTCAAAGTTGCCTTAGCTTATTATCAGGTGATTGCTAATGTCTTAGGCTTGAATGACTGCTATGATAACAGGGTAATGGAAATTTATTGGCTGGGTAATCCTGACTTTGTAATAGATAAACAAGAGTTAAAAAAAGCAATAAAAGTAATAATCCATCATGACTTCCCGCAATTAAGAGAAAAGGAAGTTGAAGAGTTAATTACTAAGGCGCCTTCGGACACAATTTTGCATCACAGCTTTCATGTCCTCTTTTCTTTGCAACTTGAGCAGAAAAAAGACAAATTTTTAGAGCAACAGTTAAATAATTGTCTGATTTTAGCAGGTAAAGTAGTAGAAATTAGAAATCTAAACCATATTACGGTTGAATGCCAGCCAGTAATAATCGTGAATAATTTATACCAGATTGGTTTTATTAAAAAAACAAAGGTTGATTGGGACAAAGATCTTATTCCAAAATTAAAAATTGGGCAGTTTGTTTCTCTTCACTTTGGCACTGCTATTGAAATTTTAACTGAGAAACAAGTTGAGAACTTAAGGTTGTGTATTCAAAAAAACCTTGATGCCTTTAATGCCAGAAAATGAAAGGTTGGCTCCGATCTCCTTGCTTTGCCTTAGCAGGGCGAGTTGATTGGAGCCGCCTTGTTCAACCTTAAAGCTAAGTTATTATTAAAACAGCAAGTCAGTTCCCAGACATCAGTTAGGAATTCAATAAAAAGGCTTGTCTTTGGCTTATTATTTATAAAAATTTCCAATTTCTAACAAAATTTTATATCTAATTCTAATCTAATCTAATCTAAATAAATTCAACGCCTTTTAACGCCTCCACGCAAAATTTTATGCAGGACAAATTAAACTATGCCAAAAGGATTAAATTTATCCAGTACTTAAAAATTCATAAGTCTTGGGCAAATTCTTTATAACTTTGCCTTGGGACAGGGGGCATTCTAAAAAGGCGCTGAATAAAAACATGGACACCAATCAACCCAAAAAACTAAAAGTTGGATTCTTTTCTTTTACTTGCGACGAGGGCTGTAGCATTTATTTAATTGAGATATTTAACAAAAAGTTAGAAGAGTGGCTTAAAAAAATGGAAATTCGCTATTTCCTTTCCTTAAAAGGCAAAAATGAACTTAGAAATTTGGATTTGGCTTTTGTTGAAGGGGTAATCGCCACTCAAAAGGATTTAGAAAATATTAAAAAAGTAAGAAAGAACAGCAAAGTTTTAATTGCTATGGGCCAATGCGCGATTTCTGGTTTGCCTTCTGGCCAGCGCAATTTTTTTAACCCTGAGCAAAGCAAAGAAATAAGCCATATATTAAAAAAGTTTAATTATTTGAGCAAATGCTTATCTATCAAGCAGGCAGTTCGAGTAGATGACGAAATAGAAGGTTGCCCGATTAATAAAGAGAAGTTGATTGAGGTGATGGAAAAATATTTAGCAAAATAAAAAATGTAAAAATAATTTTATAGTCAATTTATTGACATAATTAACTGCAAAAATTACCGCAACAAGTTGTCTTAGAATGTTTTTAAGTTTTTGGTCTGTGTTTTTAATTTTAATATTTAATTTTACAAATGTATGCATCAAGAAAAAGATTTTGACATCACTTTTGACAAACTTTCTAAAATGGAAGGCCACGCTGACCTTGAAATTAAAGTCAGAGACGGAGAGGTAAAGGAAGTCAATCTTAAGGTAATGGAAAATAAAAGATTTTATACTCAAGCAGTCAAAGGCAAGCCCTATAAAAGCGTGCCCCAGTTGGTCTCGCGTATTTGCGGCACTTGCAGTATTGCCCACTTGACCTGTTGTATTGAAGCTATTGAAAAAGCTTTAAACATTCAAGTGAGTGATCAGGTAAAACTTTTAAGAAAATTAACTATGTACAGTTTAATGATTAGAGACCACGCCCTTCATCTTTATCTTTTTTCTTTGCCTGATATTTTTAACAAAGATTCTATCCTGGACTTTGACGAAAGTCACCATGATTTAATCCATCAAGCTTTGGCTGTTAAAGAGGTCGGCAATAATCTTTCCACTTTAATTGCCGGGCGAGCTGTGCATGCGCCTTATGAAAATGTAGGCGGTTTTTCCCGCTTGCCGGACACAAACAAAATAGAACCGATGATAAAGGAATTGGAAAAAATCAGACCTTATATCTTGGATTTAGCTGAAATTTTTTACAACTGCCCTTGGGATCTGCAGAGAAAAACTCATTTTGTAGCTTTAGTCACAGATGATTTTAGCTTTTTAGAAGGTGAAATTAGAAGCTCACATGGTTTGCGCATTAAAGAAGAAGACTACTGGGATCATCTAAATCGGGTGGTCCTGCCATACTCGCAGGCCACTGCTTTCACATTTGAGGGTCAGGAATATATGGTCGGCGCTCTAGCGCGAGTAAATCTAAATAAAGACAAACTCAACCCGCGGACAAAAAAGTCAATGGATAAATATTTATCAATTTTCCCATCTCAGAATATTTATCATAACAATTTAGCCCAAGCAATTGAAATCCTGCATTCCATTGACCACTCAATTGATATCTTAAAAGAAGCCGATTTCAAACCAGAACCAGCAGCTGAAATTAAAAAAGAAACCGGCGAAGGAGTGGGCGTGATTGAAGCGCCGCGCGGCACCCTTTATTATTGGTTAGGCATTGATCAAGGCAAGGTGCGTTATGCTAATTTAGTTATTCCGACTGCCCAAAATTTAATCAATATGCGCGAAGATATTAGGCAGATAGTGTCCCGCCTTTTACCGCAAGGCGAAGAAGTTATCAGGCGCAAGACAGAAAAATTAATCAGGGCTTATGATCCTTGTATGAGCTGCGCTTCGCATTTTCTGAAGATACATTGGGTGTAAAAACGTTAAGGCATTAGTGTTTTAATGTTTTCATACTTTAATGCCCTGGTGTTTTAATGAAGTTGCTTTAAAATCGGGGTCAGCTGTTTAACAATCTCATCAACTCCGAGCTCGGGCGGAATGCCAAAAATCTTAATCTCTTCCAATTCCCCGATTTTCTGCAAAAGTTTGAGATTAAAACCAAGATCAAAATCGTGCAGAGAATAAATTTTATTAGTCATAATCCGGTCAAAATCTTCAATCAAAGCCACCTCTTTCAAGCCTTGAACTGTGTCAATAATAAATAATTTTTTATCTTGTGGTTTTAAATTTTCATTAGGATCAAAAATTACAAAATTAAACTGAGGAAACTTTTTTCTAAGTTGTGGTAAAATTTTTATAGGAAGGCTGTCAAAAGGCAATAGGGGATTGCCAAAAATATAAATAGTGAATTTTGGCTGCTCATAAGGCATATTTTAATTATACCATTTTTATTTATGCAGATTAAATCTATCAAACAACTTAAAAACCTAAAAAACAAAGCTGTCTTAGTAAGATGCGATTTTGATATTCCGATAAAAGAAATAAAGAAATATAGAAATAAAAAAATAAAGATAATTGATGATACAAGGTTAAAGGCGTGTTTGCCAACGATTGAATATTTATTAAAGAAAAAATGCCAAAGGATTATTTTAATGGGACATTTGGGAAGGCCCGGAGGCAAAATGGTGAAAAATTTAAGTTTAAAGCCGGTTAAGAATAAATTGAAGAAAATCTTGAGAAAAGATTTGAGATTTAAGATTTACGATTTAAAATTTAATTTTATAAAAAAAATTCCAGATTCCAGGTTCCAGATTCCAGACTCACAAATTGCAATGTTAGAAAACTTGAGATTTTATCCTGAAGAACAAAAAAATGATAAAAATTTTGCCAAAAAACTATCCTCGCTAGCTGATATTTATGTAAACGAAGCGTTTGCGGTCAGCCATCGTTCAGCAGCTTCTGTAGACGCGATTCAAAATTATCTGCCCAATTATGCCGGTTTGCACCTTGAGCAGGAGATAAAAAACTTGTCTTATGTTTTGCAAAAACCAAAAAGGCCGTTAGTAGTTATCATTGGCGGCGCTAAAATTGAAACAAAATTGCCAGTAATTAAAAATTTCATCAAAACCGCAGATTATATTTTAATTGGCGGAGCTGTGGCAAATATGTTTTTCAAAGTTATGGGTTATGAAGTTGGTAAATCATTGGTTGATGATAAGTATTTGGTCGAGGCAAGGAGAATTTTAAAGAAATCAGAAACTAGCCCTGACATAAAGTCGGGATCTCCGCTTCGCTCTAAAAATTCGAAATTAGAAAAGGACAAAAATTACTCATTACTCATTACTCATTACTCATTACTTTTACCAGTAGATGCAATGACTTCTAAAGGAAAAATAAAAAGTATGGATGAGATAAAGAAGAACGAATATATTTTAGACATTGGACCGCAGACAAGAACTTTGTTTTGTGATATAATTAAAAAAGCAAGGACAATTGTTTGGAACGGCCCAATGGGATATTTTGAAGACAAAAGATTTGCCAAAGGAACAAACGAAATTGCTAAAAGCATTTTGGAAAATAAAAAAGCAAAAAGTGTAATCGGAGGCGGGGAAACAATCCAACAATTAAGTAATAAACACAAGGCAGGCGAACAACAATTAACAAAAAACATATTTATCTCAACTGGAGGAGGAGCAATGTTAGAATTCCTGGCGGGGAAGAAGTTGCCTGGGATAAACACCCTGATAAAACGTGGATAATCTCTGATTACTCGGATGGGTTTTACAAAGTTTTATTTTATTACATTGTTTTTATGAGCAATACAATTAATCTAATACTTAAAGATGAAACTTATAAATTAAGGGGGATTTTGTTTGAAGCCCATAACAGATTAGGCTCATCACAAAAAGAGCAAGCTTATGCGAATGCATTAGA
>CAZDKR010000024.1:0-7841 GCA_964506375.1 uncultured Gammaproteobacteria bacterium | reverse complement strand
TTTAAATATAATTAAAGGGAGGTCAAATTCTTTTTAATTAAAACTTTGCTTAAAGAAATGGTTAGAGATAGAGATATTGCCAAAATATCTCTGGCTTGACCTAGAAAGTTTTAATGATTATAATTAAATTGTGGTTTGCAAGTATAAACTATATAAATACACATATGCACTTAATTCCTACTGTTATAGAAAAATCAACTTATGGCGAGCGCGCCTATGACATTTACTCCCGCCTGTTAAAAGAGAGAATTGTTTTTTTAGGTGATGTAATTAATGATGTGGTAGCTAATACTATTATTGCCCAAATGTTGTTTTTAGAATCCCAAGATGCTAAAAAAGATATTAAACTTTACATTAATACGCCCGGTGGTTCGGTTACGGCTGGTATGGCAATTTATGACACAATGCAGTATGTTAAATGCGATGTTACCACAATTTGCGTTGGTATGGCTGGTTCAATGGGTGCTGTTTTGTTAGCTGCCGGAGCCAAAGGCAAGAGGTTGGCTTTGCCTAATGCAGAGATTATGCTGCACCAAGTTATGGGCGGAGCAGAAGGACAGGCCATTGATATTAAAATTCGAGCTGAGCATATTTTAAAAGTTAAGGAGAGGATTAATAAAATTTTATCCTATCATACGGGCCAGCCATTGGATAAAATTGATAAAGATACAGACCGTGATTATTTTATGTCTGCTGAAGAAGCCAAAAAGTACGGGGTAATTGATAAAATTATTAAATAATCGCTAGTTTGCTAATATTTTAAGAGCCGGACGGGCACAGCCCTTCCCGGTTTTTTATTTACGCAGCAAGCAAGTAAATATATGGGCTTAATACTCCGCACCTTTAGGTTCAGGAAGATGAACAGGCCGTTATTCCGGGCGCCTGTGTCCGGGAGATAACCTTGTTTTTTTGTTGCCCTTTAGTCTTGCCAACCAAAAAAATATATGCTATGATAAGGTTAGTCAAAATAAACTAATTTCCTGAAATACAAAGTTTTGGAGTTAATTATAAATTGGCTATTAGCATAGTTTGTCAGGGTTTAAGTGTATTTATGCGGTTTTTTGGCCTTTTATATTATTTTTATGATTGAGGCGGTTTTTTATAGAGAGTGTGGAAAACTGGCAGAATGAGGTGGAAAGAGAAAAAGAAGATGTTAAAATATTGCCTGTGGTTGCAATTCATTAATTAAAGATAATAAAAGAATTTTCACTATAGGTGTTTTTACCATAGATGTAGAAAATTTAAGCGGTTTTGAATTATGTGTTTGCGGTGTTTTAATATCTCAATACTCATTAATTTTTGTTAAATATTAACCCTGTCAAATTCCTGGTCTATTAGGGAATTTCAGTTAGCAAAGTTTGTTTAACTATATTGGAATTTCGCTTCCAAATACTTAAAACCTCACTGCCTGTTTTCTAAGGCAAAAACGTCAGATATTAGATATTCCTAAAAGCTCCTCTTGCGAAACTTTTGTGTTTCAGGATATAATGGGGAGTTTTTATGTTGATAAATTTAATTATTGGTTTGTGTATTGGCTTGGGCATTGGCTATTTGATTAGACGCAGCCTGGCTCGACGTTATGCTGAATCAGCAGAAGTAAAAGCCCAGAAGATTTTAGAAGGTGCCAAGAATAAACAAAAAGACCTTTTGATCCAAGCCAAAGACAAAGCCATTAAAATTATTGATGAGGCTAAAAAAGAAGAGAGGGAGAGGAGAAAGGAAATTTTGTCTTTGCAAAAGAGGTTAGAAAAAAGAGAATCGCTTTTTGATCAGAAATTGATGGAATTTGAAGATAAGAAGCAGTTACTTTTAACTAAAGCTGAAAAATTAGAAAAGACCAAGCAGGAAATCGTTAAAATTAAAGAAGAGCAATTAGAAAAATTGCAAAAGATTGCCAAGATGACCAAAGAAGAGGCGCAAAAGGTCTTGTTAGAAAATACAGAAAGAGACGTTAAACAGGAATTATTATCTCGAGTGAGAAAAATAGAAAAGCAAACTCAAGAAGAAGTGGACCAAAAAGCCAAAGAATTGCTAACTTCAGCTATTGAAAGGTGTGCTTCGTCGCATGCAGCAGAAACTACCAGCTCAATTGTTAATTTGCCTTCTGATGAGATGAAAGGCAGAATTATTGGACGCGAAGGCAGAAATATTAAAACCCTGGAGAATTTATTAGGAGTAGAAATTATTGTTGATGATACGCCTGAGGCAATTTTGGTCTCTGCTTTTTCACCTATCCGCCGCCAAGTGGCTAAAATGGTTTTAGAGAAGTTAATTTTAGACGGCAGGATTCATCCTGGACGGATAGAGGAGACGGTTGAAAGCGTTAAAAAAGAATTAGCCTTAGAAATCAAGAAAGCAGGCGAAGACGCGGTTTACCAGGTCGGCATTGCTGGCATTGATCCTAAATTAATACAAATTTTAGGGCGGCTTAAATTTAGAACTTCTTATGGTCAAAATGTACTTCAGCATTCAATTGAAGTGGCTCATTTATCAGCTTTGTTGGCAGAAGAATTAGGAGCTGATGTGGCATTGGCTAAAAAAGGCGGCTTGTTTCATGACATTGGCAAAGCAGTTGACCATGAGATTGAAGGTACTCATCCAGAAATTGGTTATAATATTATAAAGAAATTTGGTTTATCAGAAGAAGTGGCTAAAATTTGCGCTGAACACCATGAAGATCATCCGAGCAGTTTAGAAGGCATAATTGTTAAAGTGGCTGATGCCATTTCTGGAGCGCGGTTAGGCGCTAGAAAGGATACCTATGAGAATTATATTCAAAGACTAAAAGAATTAGAGGACTTAACTAAAACTTTTGAAGGAGTGGAAAAGGCCTATGCCATTCAGGCAGGCCGTGAAATTCGCGTTTTTGTTGAGCCAGAAAGAATTGATGATTGGCAAGCCAAAAAGCTTGCTCGCGAGATTGCTAATAAAATTGAACAGGAATTAAAGTATCCCGGAGAGATTAAAGTAAATGTTATTAGAGAGACAAGGGTAATGGAATATGCGCGTTAATATCCAATATCATTCCAAGAACTTTGGATTAATAAGTGACTAATGAATTAATGCCCAGCTCGTATTGTTTAGCAAAGCTGGTTTGTTCTGGCTTCTCAAAGTGAGACAGGCATCTAAAATCTTTATTTGGGCATTTAGGCCTTAGACAACAGGTTTATTGGAAATTAAGATTAAGGATTGAAAATTATTTTACTGGATTTTCCAGCTGTTTTCTTAAAAGGACATCCAGAATAACATTGCATATCTATGACTATTTTATTTTTCGGCGATGTTGTCGGTAAAATCGGCCGAAAAGCCATTAAAAAAGTTTTACCAAAGTTGAAAAAAGAATATCAGCCTGATTTAATAATGGCTAATGTTGAAAATTTGGCTCATGGCAAAGGTGTAACAGAAAAAACTTTGCAGGAAATGTTAAAAGCTGGCATTGATGTTTTTACTTCTGGCAATCATATTGCAAAAAAGAGCGAGTACGGCAAGATTTTAGAAAATGAAAAGTATCCTTTAGTAAGACCGGCTAATTATCCACCAGCAGTTCCAGGGAGAGAATATCTTAAAACAAAATACAAAACTCAATTAACAAAACGTGGAAATAAAGATAAGGATATTTATGTAATTAATCTTTTGGGTCGGGTATTTTTTCAAGATGATTTTGATTGCCCTTTTAGAAAGTTTGACGAACTTGAAAAATTGTTGAAGTGGGGAAAGAGTGATATAATAATAGTAGATTTCCACGCAGAAGCCACTAGCGAAAAAAATGCTTTTGGTTGGTATGTGGACGGCAGAGCTAGTTGCGTGCTCGGCACCCATACACACGTCCCCACAGCTGATGAAAAGATTTTGCCGGGCGGCACTGGATACATAACTGATGTGGGTATGGTGGGCGCGGCTGATTCCGTGATTGGCGTTAAAAAAGAAAGAGTTATTGAACAATTTTTGACTCAAATTAATCAAAGCCATGAATTAGCAGAAAAAGGCGAGGTTAGCGTCAATGCGGTGTTAGTAGAGATAGATGAAAAGACAGGGAAATGCACGGGTATAAAAAGAGTCTGTTTGTCCACCCTTGTTTCCTAATCAACCTATTAACATTTTGACAGTTAAACTTCTGATTGAAAAATCAAAAATAAAAGATCAGAGACTAAAAACACAAGCTAAAAATTTAAAAATAGTTTTTGTTAATCCTTTTACGGTTTGGCTGCCTCTATGGTTGGTGTGGTTATATGTTATTTAAACCCTTGAACTTTAAACAATACAGACGGCGACGCCGTATAATGCAAGACGGTACCTGTAAGTTTTTAAGTTTTTAATATGTGTTTTTTATCTTTTATTTTTAATATTTGATTTTAAATTAAAAGCCTGCCCGCCGTAGTCCAATAGGACTAAAGGGTCTTTAGAACCAGAGGGGCGAAGGCGGGCGAAATTATATGAACAAGCCAGAACTTATTAACACAATCGCTAAAAAAACTGGTTTAGGAAAAAAAGATGTGGAAAAGGTCTTAAACAGTTTTGAAAAGGTAACAATTGAGACCTTAAAAAAAGGCGGCGAGGTTGTCCTTACTGGGTTTGGAACTTTTTTGACCCGCTACCGTTCAGCCCGCATGGGCGTTAACCCACAAAATCCTTCAGAAAAGATTCAGGTGCCAGCAGTAACTGTGCCAAAATTTAAGGCCGGTAAAACCTTGAAGGACGCGCTTAAGAAGGAATAAAGGAATAAAGGAATAAATAACTGGTTATCAGAGGTCAGAGATCGGTGATCAGGTTTTTTTGTGATATTTTAACATTTACCTGATTTCTGGTTACTGATCACTGATAACTTTTTTATGATTGAATATAAAGTAAAAAAAGAAGAATTTGGCCAAAGATTAGACAAGTTTTTGCGGTCAAAATTGCCTGATCTGTCACGTTCTCAAATTCAGAAGATGATTAAAAAAGGATTAGTGGTTGTGGCTGGCAAGCAGGTCGTGCCACACTATTTTTTAAAAGAGGAAGATGTGGTAGAAATTAAGAAAATAGAAATTAAGGAATTAATAGAAAAAGAAAACAGTGATTTGTTAGAGAAAATAAAAATCATCAAGGAAACTGACGATTTTTTAGTAATTAATAAACCGGTTGGTCTTTTGGTTCATCCAGACAATGTTCATAAGGAAAACACCTTAGCTGATTGGTTAATAAAAAGATATCCTAAAATAAAAAATGTTTGGGATAAAGAAAATAAAAGAGGTAATTTAAGACCAGGTATTGTCCATCGTTTGGATCGGGACGTTTCTGGTTTGCTGGTGGTTGCTAAAAATCAGAAAATGTTTGATTGGCTGAAGAAGCAGTTCCAGGAGAGGAAGGTTAAAAAAGAATATCAAGCCTTGGTTTATGGGGAAATTTCCCAAGATGAGGGCTTGATTGCCCGACCTATTGCCAGGTCTAAAAAAACAGGATTTATGGTAGCTAAAACAAGTTACCAAGAGGATGCTAAGTCAGCATTTACTGAATTTAAGGTGATTAAGAGATTTAAAAATTACACTTTGTTGAAAATAATTTTAAAAACCGGCCGGACGCATCAAATCAGAGTGCACTTGAAAAGCATTGGCCATTCTGTGGTTGGCGATACGCTTTATCAGACACGGGACGTGAAGCTGAAGAAAAAGAAATGTGAGTTAAAGAGTCTGTTCTTGTGCGCTGTTAAACTGGGGTTTTATGACTTAAAAAACGACTGGGTTGAGTTTAAGATTCAGTTACCCAAAGAACTGAAAGATTTTTTAAGAGGTTTAAGGTTAAAAAATTAGGCAAATTTTGCATAGGTAATTAAATTTATTATATTAGGGCACTTGACCAGAATTTTGTAAGTGCTAAGATGATAATAAGTTCATTTTTTTGAATTAAGAATTATGGGCAATGAATTGCGATTTGTATTGCTTAATTCATTATTCGTAATTCGTATAAATTATGTCAGATAAAAAAGAAACTAAAAAAGAAACTAAAAAAGAAGACCGCGCCAGTTTAATTAAACCAGGTATGACTGTTAAAGTTTATGAAAAGGTTAAGGACATAGATGCTAAAGGCAAGGAAAAGACAAGAACCCAAGTTTTTGAGGGCATAGTTTTAGCTGTCAAAAAACCACGAACTCCTTCAGCCACCTTTACTTTAAGGAAAATTTCCGAAGGCGTAGGGGTGGAAAAAATTTATCCTCTTTATTCCCCTTTAATAGAGAAAATTGTGCCAGTCAAGCAGGCCAAAGTCAGGCGGGCTAAGTTGTATTATTTAAGGAATTATAAGAAAAGGTTGAAAGAGAAAAAGATATAAGCGTGTCTTGAGATAAATTTTTAGCAATTTGATTTTGGTTGATTCCCTATAACAAATTATCTAGTGCTTATTTTGTTACTTTTTGTTATAATAAAAGTGATCTACTAATAGATCACTGATTTTGTTTAAGAAATTGGTTGTTGGAAATTTGAAAGTTAGAAATTAGCGGGTCATTTTTTGGAGAATTTTTACTATCTATTTTCTAATCTCTATTATCAATTTCAAATTTCTAATAATAGCCAATTTCTATGTGCGGACGTGGTGGAATTGGTAGACACGTAGCCTTGAGGGGGCTATGGCCTTATGGCCGTGGGAGTTCAAATCTCCCCGTCCGCACCAGGGTTCACTTAAACACTAAAACATAGAAACATTAAAACAACTTGAAATTTATGAGCAAAATCAATGATACAAATTTTCCTGATCTTGATTATTTGAATGGTTTAATCAAGTATATAAAACAAAAAAATGCCCGTTATGAAAAGCCATTAGATGTGCTTGTTAAAGAATGCAGTTCTTCAATGAACTGGATTGCCGATTATATTACTGATGAAAACGCTCTTTGGACAAAAGAAAAAATATTATTAGATGATTTGTATTTAACAGGGACCCATCCTGAATGGAATAAAATAATTATTGATAAGTGTGAAAGATCCCCTAAGAAGTTGAAAGAACTTTTTAATTCAGACAATAAGATCGTCAAGATTTTTACTGAAGCGAAATTTGATGAGGCGCCGATTCTTGTGAGGCATGAAGATGGGAAATACAAAGTTTTAGATGGAATGAAGCGAGTAATTGCCGCTATTCGTGATGATAAAAAGACTATTTTAGCTTATGTAGCAAGATTAAAGGGAAGGCCAAGACCTAAGTGTGAACCTCATTTGATTTATGACTTGCTAAAAGCTTATCACCGCGGTTTGAATAAGGATCGAGAAGCTTTGATCACTGCCTTAAAATTTTTAAGAAAAAGTTACGGCAATGCGGATTATCTTTTAAAAGAAAGATTTAGCAAATCTTGGGTACCAAGTGATGAAATCCAAGAAATAATTCAGGAAGCTTTAAAGGATTAACAGGTTTTATGATTTCGCCATTCTTTTATAATGTTTTTATGAAGTTGGCGTACCGTATTAAAATACTTTATGAAAAATATTTTTATCATTCCTGGCTATGGAATTCCAAAAGATATTTTGAAAGACGAGTCATATCGCCGCTATTTAAGTTGGGTATTTAATCAAGTTTATCAGATTTGTTTAAATAAAAAAGAGAAAAAGCCTGTAATTATTTTTTGCGGCGGCAAGACAGATATTTTTAAGCCATACAAAAGAACAGAGGCAGAAGAGATGAAAAAGTTATTTTTAACTTGGGCTAAAAGAGATTTTGTCAGAAACCAAACTAAAGATTGGCAATATAAATTGGATAAGAAGTCTTTGTCAACAGTGGAGAATCTTTTAGAAGCAAGTAAAATTATTAAAAGATTTAAAGGCAGAAAACAGATTTATATTTTTGTGGAATTTACTAGGCAAAAAAAGATTAAAAAATTT
>CAZDKR010000023.1:0-7914 GCA_964506375.1 uncultured Gammaproteobacteria bacterium | reverse complement strand
CGGATTGGTGATTTTTTAATTTTTTTAGTCACATTTACTATTACCCTTATTATTACTTTATCACTTTTTATTATCTATTACTTTAAATTATTCCACAGAATCACCTCTATTCTGCTAATTAACCCACTTTATTCAGCACTTATAGGTCTAAACGAAAAATGAAATCTTTTACTAAGGTTTAATTTTGTCTCACATAAAAAATTCTACATAAAAAAACCAGTGGAAAGCGCTAAATTTGTTGTTGATTGATTTTTTCTTGATAAAGTGGTAATATAAAATTATAAAACAAATTACATCTTATCATCCTGAGTAATCCGGGTGCCCAGGAAAGCAAAGGACTTCAATGGGTTAAGGTATCCTATTTCACTGAAATCCCCTGCTTCTCAATCCTTTAGCCGCGGGGCCGGAGCCCTCAAGATGGTATTCACTAAAACATGTCCGGTCATTCAAAATGGGCACAAATTAAACATAAAAAGGGTGTTGCAGACCAAAAACGAGGGATGCTTTTTACAAAATTAGGCAATGCCATAACAGTAGCTGCACGGCAAGGCGGCGGTGATCCAGATTTAAATTTTACTTTGCGCTTAGCCATTGAAAAAGCCAGGGCAGCTAATATGCCCAAAGAAAACATTGAACGAGCTATTAAACGAGGAACTGGTGAATTGGCTGGAGAAAGTTTAGAAGAAGTGACTTATGAAGGTTTTGGTCCTGACAAAGTGGCATTTATAATTAAATGCCTAACAGATAATAAAAACAGGACAGTAAATGAAATAAAATATATTTTAGAAAAAAACGGCGGTTCATTGGCTGGTCCAGGTTCTGTAATGTGGATGTTTAAAAACCTTGCGGTTTTGACAATTAACAAGGAACAACCATTAATTAACAAAAATATTGATGAGTTAGAATTAGAACTAATTGATCTTGGTGTTGAAGATGTAAAAAATAATAATCAAGAAATCGTGGTTTACACCAAACCTGAAGATTTAAAAAAAGTAAAAGAAGACTTAGAAAATAAGGGAGTTAAAATTGAATCAGCTGAAATAAAATTTGTGCCTCGCGAAAAAATTGAAACATCAAATGAAGTGAGAGAAAAATTAAAAAAGCTATTTGAGGAATTGGATGGGCACCAAGACGTGTCAAGTTATTATACAAATTTAGCATAAAATGTCATCCCAAGCAGGGCAATGGAAGATCCTGTTTTTAAAATCCGAAGCACAAAATCCAAAATCAGAAACGAATTCAAAACTTTTTGGATTTAATTATTTAGACTTAGATATTTTTAGATACTTAAATAATGTTTTGGATTTTGGTATACTAATTTCAGGTTTGTTCTCATAAATCCATCGCTTCGCTCGGGATTCGCTCAGGATGACATTAACAAAAAAAACAATAATACTCGGTATTGATCCTGGCTACGCCATCACTGGCTGGTCAATTTTGGCAAAAGAAAAACAAAATTTAAAATTAATAAAATACGGCGTCATTACCACTCCGCAAAAAATGGAGCATGCTGAACGACTAAACAGTTTAAACCAAGAATTGAACAAAATAATTAAAAAATACAAACCTGACATCTTAGCAATTGAAGACCTGTTCTTTTTTAAAAACCTAAAAACTGCTATCAAAGTAGCTGAAGCCAGAGGCGTGATTTTAATGACAGCCATTGAAAACAAGTTAAAAATCAAAGAGTTTACTCCCCTGCAAATCAAACAAGCATTAGTAGGCTATGGTCGGGCAGAAAAGAAGCAAATCCAAGAAATGGTCAAAATGATTTTGAATTTAAAAAAAATTCCCAAGCCGGATGACGCGGCTGACGCTGTGGCAGTGGCTATATGCTGTGCAAATTCAACAACTATTAACCATGAATAAAAAACAAAGGCCGCCAATACGAATGAGTTTTATTGTATCGGAATTTCAATAATTTAAATTTCTGCGTTAATCCGCGTTACTATCCGCGTTTATCCGCGCAGCAGGTGCGCAGATTTGCGCAGATGACAACGCAGATATACACAGAAAGAGTGCGCGAAGTGCTTATTTTATGAATCAACAAAAAATCCAACAACTTATCCAATCCTCCAAACAAGTCTTCCGCGACTGCTCTTTGCCCAATGGCGCTATTATTGCCGCTAACACAGATTTGCCGTATTATCCAAAAAGAGCGGCTAATTACCATTTTGTTTGGCCAAGAGATGCATCTTATGTTTGCGTGGCAGCCCAAAAAATTGGGGTAGAGATTCAGGAAAATTTCTTTGACTGGTTAGAAGACCGGCCAGAAAGGTTCAAAAAGGAAAGTTTACTTTTTCAAAATTACGCGCCCAATGGTTTAATGAGCGGGGGTAGCTTCCAACCCGATCAAGCAGGCACTGTGCTTTGGGCAATACATGAATATTATAAAGATGATTTATCTAAGGCTATGAAATATGAAACTTTAATCCGCCGCTTAGCTGACGGGTTAGCTAATGATTGGCAGGAAACACACTTTTTTCATCACACAGTTGATTTATGGGAAGAAGGCAAAAGAAGAACCTCTTCGGTTTATGAAAACAATCATACTTACTCCTTAGCCGCTTGCGCGCGAGGGTTATTATTAGCCAATAATATCATCAGAAATGACATCTGGTGCAAGAAAGCAGAAGAGATGAAAAAAAGAATTGACTTTGCCTACTATGAAAAAGCCGGCCGCTTTTTAAGAAATAGGGGCAAAAATGTAACTGACTGGAATGTGGACGCTTCCCTTCTGGGTTTAGTTTGGCCATTTGAAATTATCAAACCAGATGACGAAAGAATGGTTAATACTGTTAAAAAAATAGAAGAAGAAATTGTGATTGACGGCGGAGTGCACCGTTATGAAAACGACTACTATGATGGCGAGGGTTCTGGCCAGGAAGGTGGCGGCGCCTGGCCCATCTTGAATTTCTGGATGAGCATTTACTGGACTTTAGCTGGCAACAAGGAAAAGGCAGAAAAATATTTTAATTGGGTTTTAAATAAATTAGACGAAGATAATTACGGCAACTATATTCCAGAACAAATTTTTGAAGACAATCGAAGGGGGGTCTACCCATTAGCATGGAGTCATGCTATGTTTATTCTAGCAGCAGAGAAAATGAATCTTATCCCAAATGAAACAGGGCCTGCCCGCCAATAAGCAGGAAGTCTTAAAGAATAATGTCTTTTTATCTATGAATAACAAACTCAAAATAGCCTCAGTCTCTGCAGAAGTGGATCCGTATTCAAAATCAGGTGGTTTAGCTGACGTAGCCGGGGCATTGCCTAAAGCACTGAAAAAATTAGGTCACAACATCATCGTGGTGACCCCTTTTTATGGTTCAATTATTGACCCTAAAAAATATAACCTAAAAAAAATCAAGGAAAACATAACAGTTATTATTGACAACAAACACAAACAAAAGGTTGATTTTTGGCAAGGATATCTAACAGAGGACTTGCCAATTTATTTTATTGAAAATGAAAAATATTTTTCTAAACGCAAGACTTTATACGGCTCATCTCACGAAAACATTAGATTTCTGCTTTTTGATTTAGCTGTTTTAAAGCTACTAATCAAATTAAGATTTGAAGCCGATATTATTCATTGCCATGACTGGCATACTGGGCTGATTCCATATTTTCTAAAACGTGATTTTCAAAATTCCCGCGTATTAAAAAAAGCCGCCACTGTTTTTACTATTCATAACTTAACCTTCCAATTAGGGCATAACTGGTGGGAAGTGCCGGATAAACTAAAGGATGATGGTCGTTCAAGTCTCCCTGACCTTGACGATCCTAAAATTGAAGGGGTTAATTTTGCCAAACGCGCCATCTTAAACGCGGATGTAATCAACACTGTTTCAGAACAATATGCTGAAGAAATTATGACCAGAGATTTTGGGCAAGACTTGCATCGAATCCTAAAGAATCGAAAAGATCGGGTCTTTGGTATTGTTAATGGCATTGACTATAAAGATTATAATCCGCATAATGACCCGGGGCTCTACCGCAATTTTGATTGGCACAATTTTGAAGTTAAAGAAAAAAATAAATTATTTATTCAAAAATACTATAACCTGCCCCAAGACAGCAAAGTCCCGATTTTGTGTATGACTTCTCGCATTGCCGAACAAAAAGGATTTGACTTGGTTAAAGATATTTCAGACATCATTTTCCGTTTTAATTTGCAAATGATTATTATGGGCGACGGGGACAAAGGTATGATTTCCCATTTGAAAAAACTGCAAAAAACTTATCCAAAAAAATTAACTTACACTCCTTTTGATTTTAAAATGGAAACTTCTGTATATGCCGGCGCCGATATGATCCTGCTTCCTTCCCGTTTTGAACCTTGCGGCTTAACCCAAATGAAAAGTATGCGCTATGGCTGCGTGCCCATTGCTCGTCATATTGGCGGGTTTGTAGATACAGTATTTGACTACAATCCCCGCTACCAAACCGGCAATGGCTTTTCTTTTAAGGCCTATGACTCCCGTGCCATGCTTGTCGCTATTACCCGCGCTTTGGAAACTTACAAACGAGAGGATGAATGGAGGAAAATGGTGCAAAAGGTTATGCGCCAAAGCTTTTCATGGGAATACCCAGCGCGTAAATACGTGGAGCTGTTTAAAACAGCGCTTAAGATCAAGGAGGAGAATAAAGAAAAAGTGCAGCTTTAAAACTTTGAACCTCTGCCAAAGTTAAATTAATTCCTAAATGAAAAAACCCTCTAAATTCGGTACGGCCTGTTTCTAAAAAATTAAATACGCTTGTCTTTAATAATATTTAAAGGCGAACACAACCAACTTGCCTTATGAAAGCCTTAATCTACATTCAACCCAAAACAATTCAATTCAAAGAAGTGCCTAAACCTAAAATCAAACCTAATGAGGTGCTTTTAAAAATTAAAAGTGTTGGCATTTGCGGCACTGATTTGCATATTTATAATGGAGGCATGGACTTGCCAACGCCATTAATTATCGGTCACGAATTTTCTGGAATAATTGAGCAAGTTGGCGCCCAAGTTAAAAAATTTAAAAAAGGCGACCGAGTAGTGGCTGAACACGTGATTAGTTGTGGCAAATGCGACTATTGTTTGAGCGGCAAACCTAACTTGTGTTCTAATGCCAAGGTTATTGGCCTGCATCGACCAGGGGCTCTGGCTGAATTTATGGCTGTGCCAGCCAATTTAGTTTACAAATTCCCTAAAAGTTTAAGCTTTGATGAAGCAGCAATGATTGAACCTTTATCCATTGCCTATTATGCCGCTCAGGAAGCTGGTTTTGTTTTAGATAAAAAAGTAGCGGTTATTGGCCAAGGACCAATCGGTCTTTTGGTTGATCAGGTTTTAAAACAGGCCGGCGCCCTGGTAATTGGCATTGACATCCAAGAGTCGCGCCTCAGGTTTGCTAAAAAGAAAAAGTGGGTTGACAAAACAATTAATAGCAAAAAACAAAATGTGGTTAATGAAATTAATAAACTGACTAATGACGGGGCAGATATTGTTTTTGAGGTAGTGGGCAACGAAATCACAGCTCAAATGTCGCTTGAAATCGCCAGACGCGATGGAGAAGTGTTTTTATTGGGCGTGTTTGAGTCGCCGTCTAAAATAAATTTAATGCATTTGGTAAAAAAAGAATTGAATGTTCACGGCTCTTGGACTTGCGCTTTTGCTTTTTCCCCTTCTATTGAACTAGCGGCTTCTGGTAAAATAGATCTTAAAAGCCTGATCACCCATCGCTATCCTGCCAAACAAGGCATAAAAGCTTTTAAAGACGCGGCTAATTACAGTGACAATAGAATAAAGACAGTAATAAATTGGAACTAAGAAATATTTATTTCCCTGCTTTATGTTATTAAATTGGATTAATATTCTCCACTTCTACCAACCCCCAAACATCTCTCAAGAAACAGTAGACGAAGTTGTTAAAAGCTCATATCAATCTTGGGCTGATTTTTTGAGTAAACACAAAAATGTTAAAGTAACAATCAATCTCACCGGCTGTTTAACCGAGAGATTGTCTAATTCAGGCCACGAAAAGTTATTAAAACAATTTTCTAAAATTGCCGCGCGAAAACAAATTGAGTTTTTAGAAAGCGCGGCTTTTCATCCTATTTTGCCTTTATTGCCGGAAAAGGAAATTGTTAGACAAATTCAAATCAATAATCAAATTAACAAATTGTGTTTTGGAAAATTTTACAGACCCAAAGGATTTTTTTTGCCTGAGATGGCTTATTCTGAAAAAGCGGCTCGGATTATAAAAAGAATGGGCTATAAATATATTCTTTTAGACCAAATTTCACTTAATGGGACATTGAAAAACAAAATTGACAACAATATAAAATACAAAATCAAAAAAATTGGGTTAAATGTGGTGTTTAGAAACCGAAAAATCTCCAGAACATTTGTGCCAGAGACAATTATCAATATTTTAGAAGGGCGTGAAAAAAGTATCTATGTTAATCAGCGCTCGCCAGTGTCTAATATTATCACGGCCACAGACGGAGAGTTATACGGTCATAGGTATTGGAACTGGTGGCCAGCATATTCGTATCTCACAAAAACACAAAAACGCAAAAACACAAAAACAAATATAAACACAGTCACCTCCCCTCTTGCGAAAGGGTTAGGGAAGGTTATTACTCTGACCGTATCTGAGTATCTAAAATCTTTAAAGCAAGAAAGGATTGTTCAACCTGTTGAAAGTTCTTGGGAATCTACATCACAAGAGTTAAAAAAAGGCATAGCTTACGCTTTATGGAATCATCCAAAAAACAAAATTCACCAAAAACTTTGGCAATTAGCCAATTTTGCTTTACAATTAAATTGGGGCAATCAAAAAGACCCTAACTATTTTGCTTCACGGCTCCACCTTGAAAATGGATTAGCCAGTTGCACTTTCTGGTGGGCGTCAAAAAAAGATTTCAAATTACTCTCGCCAGTTGCCTGGCACCCTGATCAGGTTGAAAGCGGCGCCCGAGAACTTTTAAGCTCAATTAGATCCTTGGAAAAAATTGACGCCAAGTTCAAAATCAAAGCTGAAAAAATGTTTAACCAGATCAGAGAACTGGTTTGGCAAAAGCATTGGAAGCCGGCAGCCAAATAATAAATTTATGACTAAAAAAGAAAGAGAAATTCCAAAACTAATTTTAAATTATGATTATATAATAAACTTTTTTAATTCCAAAATCAAGGAGATTGATCGACAAGCCCATTCTGTTGCTAAACTAGAAATATGGCCTATAAAAAAACATATTGATGATGTTTTTTTTCATTTGGTTGTTCTCTATTCACTAACATTCTTTCTTCAAGATGGCTCGCGCAAAAGGTATAGAGTTTACTGCGCTGCTCATTCAGGAAACTTAAGAGAAAAAATGTATAAAATTTTAAAATTGGCTTACCAAAATGGTTTTGATACAGGAGAGATTGTGGTGCCTCGCCCCCTGTGGTATATAAAGGACTTGGAAGCAGTTTTTTATCTCGGTATTCAAGGGGATAATTTGTTAGAACATATTAAAAACAGCGCTCCGGTTAATTCAGCAGTAAGAAAATCAGCCCTTTTTCTCTCTCGTTTTCATCAGATAGAGACGACTGATAAATTAAGACTAAAAAAACACAATTTCACTTGGCGATATCTGGATCCAACCAATATTTTAAAATTACCTAAAAACAGAAAAAACCTTTTTACTAAAAAGATCTACCATTATTACAAACAACTTAAAAAAGGATTTAAAAGCATTAATTCAAAAAAAATCGAGCTATCTCATGGCGATTTTCATCCAGAAAATATTATTATTAATAAATTTAATACTCACCAAGTAGTGATAATTGATTTTTCAGAAAGTTGCTTGGCGCCTTTTACTTATGATTTAGGTTCATTTTTACAGCAATTGAAATTTATGACCCTGGCTTATGATTTAAGA
>CAZDKR010000022.1:4186-8088 GCA_964506375.1 uncultured Gammaproteobacteria bacterium | reverse complement strand
AAATTACAACAACGCCCTTAAAATAACTACGGGGAGAAGCTTCTTATTAGGTTAACAACTTGATAAAAGAAGCTAAAAGTTGGCTAAAATTAAACCCAAGCCCAACCACCATAAAAGTAAGGCGCTTGGCAAAGTCCACCAGAAATGATCAAAGAAGAAAAAAAATATAAATAAAAATATAAAAATATTTGGCAATTGGCAATTACTTCCACCTTTCCCTACCTCTCTTCCCTTTTTTCTGTCTTTATTTACTCTTAATAAAGTAGTGGAGAATATCAATATAAAAATCACAAACCCAATTATTCCTAATTCACTCATCACCAGCAAGTACACATTATGCACTGGCTGGTAAGCCCAGGCAGGCAAGTTCGGTCGCATTTTTTGCAACTCATAAGTATAATTACCAATACCCACTCCAACCAATTGATGGTTTTTAATCATCTTAAATGACTCCTGGTAGCCTGCTATTCTTTGGATATTAGATTTAACTTCTAACCTTTCAGCTCCCTGAAGACGAGTTTGCACCAAAGGTCGATATGCAATTAACAAGAAACAAGAGACAAGAAACAAAGAAAAAAATAATAATTTCCAATCCTCTGAGAAATTCAGAACAGGTTTTTTAATTTCTAATCTCCTTTTTATGCATAATACTAAATACAAAATACTTAATACTAAAAAAACCAACCACGCGGCTCTGGAAAAAGTAAAAAATAAAGCAATAGTTAACAATAAACAACTAATAACTAACAGCAACTTTAAAATTCTTAACTTCTTAATTTCTTGGTATTTATTAACCAAAACATTAAATAAATAAAAACAAACAATAATAGCAACCAGTATAAACCCCGCAGCGATATTTGGGTGCGGAAAACTGCCATAAACGCGCAGCCAGCGGCCAGTCGCTGTTTCTACTACGCTATCACCTAAAAAGCCGGCTGAATGATATGCTAAACCTAACCATTTATTAGCAAAACTGCTTTGAGTTAAAAATTGGTAAATACCCAAAGCGGCAGACAAAGTCATGCTTGCGATAAATGCTGATGCCAATTTAACTTTTGAAAAACTTATTTTTGATATTAACCAGACCAAAATTACTCCTTGCAAAATCCGCAAAGACCAATAAAATGCCAAGGGCTTATGATCAGCCCAAATCACTGACATAAAAACATAAAAGCAAAAAAGTAAAAAGGTAAAAAGGTTTAATGCTTGCCACCTGCCACCTAACCATCTGCTCCCTTTTTCTCTGCTTTTCTCCTGCTTTCTCTTCCCTTCTGCCTTAATTGCTTTTGCCTTGAATAAATTTATCAAACAAAGGGCTAATATCACCACAAACACCACATCAAATCCATACAAACTAATTCTTCCATACTCCCAAACTCCTCCTGAGAACTCGGGATTAATTCGCGGATCACAAACAATCCATCTAACTTGCCAAGGCAGTAAAAAAACAAATAAATAAAGTAAATATTTTAATAAACGGTCAAAATTATTGGACACTGTATTTTCTTTCATATAAACTAATTAAAACTAAAAACTTAAAGCTTAAAACTAAAAACTTAAGTCATAGGTTATAAATCTTTTTAATTTCTCCTGCCATTTTTCAAAAACCATTTGCCGTTTATCATTACTGTGCAATTTTATCATTTTATCATTAATAATAACCCGGCTGCCCTGGTTAGCCATTTCTTTAAGAGCTTTGGGCATATACCACAGCTGAAATTTCTTAACTAATTTTTCTTCCCACTTGAATTGAGATTTTCTGATCAACCTTTTTAACCAAAGTAAACAAGGCTTGATTAAAAAATCCGCATATAATCCGTGCTTAAATCCGTGTAAATTGGGCAGGTACCTTTTTATCCATTTATTGCTTTCTCCAAATCTTTGCCATAAGTTATCTTCAAAATATAAAGGCAGATGGTATGATAATAAATAAATTAAATGAATGTCAAAATTATTTATCCTGGTATCCTCTAAATTTAAATTGTCTTCTGAAATAAAATAACTTAGACAAAATTTGTCTTTATTGACATTGTTACTGCCTGGGCGAAGGCCTAAAATTTTTAAAATCCCGACTGACCAAAAACGAGCTGACCAAATTCCATTTTTGCTTGTTATAATCAGCAAATCAATGTCTGACTTTTCTTGAGCATTAAAAAACCCCAAAGAGCTGCAAATAAAAATTGCTTTTATCCAAGGAATAAACCTTAACAGCCAAATTATCCGTTTCGCTTTTTTAATTTTCTTTAATGAAATTTGATATCTCTGTTTTCTTATTTCAACAATTTCACTTCGGTTTGGCAAAAAATAAAACTCATTTTTTTTATCAACCTTACTTTGCTTTACTAATTCATCTAATTCTTGCTTTATTTCTTTGCCACTATCAAAATTATATGCCATTTCTCGGCCAAGCTCTAATTGCTGGCCAACCCCATTCCTAATTTCTAATTCCTTGCCTGAACCTACCACTGTGTTATTTGCTATATGTATATTAATTAACCATCTCCATATCTCATCTGCCGTCAATGGGTAATCAAAAAGATCAAAGTAAGCCAAGGTGGCTAAAATTGATTTTTGTAAATTCTTCATAGCAACTTAATTGTAACATTAAAATAAAAATAAAAAAATCAGTGTTCGCCAATCTAACCTATATTCTATTTCAACAGAACACTGATTTAGTTAATTTTCACTGATTATTTTTCCAGCTTGTTGCGGATTTCATTCACTACCTCTGCTTCAGCTTCTTGTAAAGTCTTATTTTTTAAAACAAAAGAAACAAAATTCTTTGTTCCCTCAATGTCAAAGTTGTTTAATAAATATCTGGAATCATAATTCAAAGTTGTATATAATTGGCCGCCAATATCAGAGTCAGGTTTTTCATAAAGCAACAAGACTATCTCTGCCTGGGGCGAATTGGCAATTAGCTCCTCAACCACGCCCCTAATATTCTCTTCACTGGCTCCGGCTTTGACAAAATCAGAATGAGGCAAGACTGACCAGACTAACTTTAAATGGGGATCATGTTGAAGCCGCGCCAAAACACGACCCCACAACTTCAAAGTAGCCAAGGTCTTAGTACGAAAAAGATTAGCAATAATTTTCTCCTTATCAGCGCCTTTGCTAATTAAAAGGGAAGCAATATGCAGTGTTTGAGGAGTGACAAGAGAAGTTCTAAAACCCTGCGATTTGCTAATCATACCAGTCAGTAGCAAAGTGGCAATTTCCTTGTCAATTAAATTGTCATCAGTTTCACTTATTAAATGATATAAAATTTCACTTAAAGAAGCGGCGGTCAAATTAATTAAATTTATTTGACCATAATTCTCATTGTTGACATTGTGGTCAATGTTAATAATCGGGGTGGCAAAGAAAAAATCAGACTGATCAAAATAAATTTTTCCCAGAGATTCCAAATCTGGAGTATCTAAAATAATAATTAGGTCAAAACGATAGGCAGAAGAACTCACCTTAACATCACTTCTGTCAAAATCGCCTTCCTCAGGTAAAATATAAATTTTTAACTCATTATCCTTAACGTCATAAGAAAACTCGTCAATTTTTTTATCTTCTAAATCTAAAGAAATGATAAACTGGCGCAAATTTACTAACCTGTCCTTAATTTCATTTATGCCGGGCAAAAAAGAAAGTTCTGGAGGAACTTTAAAATTTGAACATACAATATTAAATCTCTTTTCTTGCTTATTTAAAAAATTTCCCAAAGCCAAAGCTCCAGCCACTGCATCGTATGTAAAATCTTTTTTAAAGCAAATCAAAATATTATTTGATTTGGAAATTAATTCTTGGAATTGTTGAATAACATTCAAAGCCATATATTATTCCTGCCAAAGCCCGGTGGATACCGGAACAGAAGCCGACCAAACACAATTAGGGAAGGGGCAAATAAA
>CAZDKR010000022.1:0-4086 GCA_964506375.1 uncultured Gammaproteobacteria bacterium | reverse complement strand
CACCTTGTCAAATTTGCTAATATAAGATAAAATAAAAAGGAAATAATCAATAACCAGTCCAGAGTGTTTGAGACAATAATCAGAAATAAAAACAAAAGCATGGTGACTTATAACTGATGACCAATCTATGAACATCACTGAACTCGCCCGACAAGTTAAAATTCCCACTCAAAAGCTGCGTGAAATTTTACCGGAGCTTGGTTTTGACATTGGCATGAAAGCCATCAAGGTAAATGACAAGGTGGCCAGAGAAATCATTAACAAACTTGCTGATCCAAATATTAGGGAAAGGTATTTGAAAACAATTAACAAAAAGCAATCTTCAGGACCCGCAGAAATTAGCAAGAAAAATGGCGAAGTAAGTAATGGGGAAGAAAAAACGGATGAGCCAAAAATTCAAATCGGCGAAGCGATTACAGTTAAAGAATTGGCCCAACAAATGAATATGCCGGTAACAAAATTAATTTTAGAATTAATGAAAAACGGCGTGATGGCTTCGCTTAACGAAAGAATTGATTATGAAACCGCGGCTATTATTGCTGAGGATCTAGGTTTTAAAGTAGAGAAAATAGTGGGTGAAAAAATTGACCTGGAAAAAGAAAAGAAAGAGCGTGAAGAGTACTTTAAAGACGATCCTGAAAATCTCCAACCTCGCCCGCCAGTAGTTACAGTTATGGGTCATGTTGACCATGGAAAAACAAAATT
This sequence comes from uncultured Gammaproteobacteria bacterium, assembly GCA_964506375.1. Lineage (GTDB taxonomy): Bacteria > Patescibacteriota > Patescibacteriia > UBA2196 > UBA2196 > CAZDKR01. The sequence continues at coordinate 3,381 of CAZDKR010000022.1, read as the reverse complement.
ATTAGACGCTATCAGGCAGACTAATGTGGTTGAAGGTGAGGCTGGCGGAATCACCCAACATATTGGCGCTTATCAAGTAACAGTTCCTCCAAAAGAAGGGCAATTACCCCGGTCCCACCAACACAACGCTAAAGGAAGCGGGAAAAATAATTATGCGTCCGAAGGACGCATAATTACCTTTATTGACACGCCGGGCCACGAAGCGTTTTCTGCCATGAGGTCAAGGGGCGCACAAGTGGCAGACATTATCATTTTGGTAGTTGCCGCAGACGACGGAGTTCGGCCTCAAACCATTGAAGCCATTTCCCACATTAAGGCCGCCGGACTTCCTTTTATCGTGGCTATTAATAAAATTGATAAAGAAGAAGCTAATGTTGATAAAATAAAATCAGAATTAGCTGAAATCGGCTTGACACCCGAAGACTGGGGAGGTAAGACAATCTGCGTGGAAATCTCTGCAAAGCAAAAAATTAACATTGATGGATTGCTTGATACATTGCTTTTAATTTATGAGATGGAAAAAGAAAATATTCAGGCCAACCCGAACCGAGAGGCAGTAGGAACAATTATTGAATCGCACTTAGACAAGGGCGAAGGTCCAGTAGCCACTGTTTTAATTCAAACCGGCACTCTCAAAAAGGGAGATGCGGTCAAAATCGGCAATGTCTTTGGCAAAATCAGGACTATGAAAGACTGGCAAGGGCGCCAAATTGACCGGGCCCTGCCATCAATGCCGGTAAGGGTTGTCGGTTTAAAATCTGTTCCTGAAGTGGGAGAAATTCTTCAGGTTATTAATGACATAAAAACAATAAAGAAGAAAATTAAAAAATCAAAAGCCTATAAGCCCGTTGTTGCTGGGGCAGGCCTTGACCTGTCCGCACATCAGGGCGCGCAACAAAGCGGAGAAGAACAAACGGAAATTAAAAAACTAAATATTATTCTCAAAGCAGATGTCCTGGGCTCGCAAGAAGCAATTTTAGAGTCACTGGAAAACTTGCAACAGCCCGATCTGGTTTTAAATGTCATACGTTGCGGTTTGGGCAATATTACTGAGGTTGATGTAGAACGGGCAGAAAAACAAGAAGCCTTGCTTATTGGTTTCAATGTTAAACCCACGCCTCAGGCAGAAAACATTGCCCGGGATAAAAATATAGCAATTAAAACATTTAAAATCATCTATGAACTCCTTGATTACCTTAAGGGAGAAATGAATAAAATTTTAGAACCCGAAGTTAAAACTGAAATAATCGGCAAAATTGAAATCCTTAAAATTTTCCGCACTGAAAAGGACTCGCAAATCATCGGCGGCAAAATCCTGACAGGAAAAATTACCAATGATATTAAATTAAATATTTATAGACGGGGCGAACTTATAGGCGAAGCTAATTTAGTTGAATTGCAATCAGGAAAACAAGAAGTTAATGAAGTCTTGGAAGGCCAGGAGGCCGGCATAAAAATTCAAGGCTTTAATGAAGTAAGGGAAGGTGATATAATTGAAGCAGTAAAGGAAGAAAAAATTACGAGAAATATATAACCATAGGGATAGGTCTTGACCTGTCCCTATAAAAAATTTATGTCAACCATCATTCAAATCATCTTATTAATTTTAACCTTGCTTGGCTTTGGAGCTATCTTGTTTATCCTATTAAAAAAATCTGCCAAAGACACTGGCCAAGACGAAAAACTGCGTCAAGTGCATGAAGAAATTGAAAAAATCAAACAGGAAATGAAAGGCAGTTTAGAGAAAAATCTAGAATTTATCCAAAAACAATCTTGGCAAACTTCCAACATTGTCAAGGATGTCACTTCCAAATTAGAAAAACTTGAAGCCACTAATAAACAAGTAATCAGCTTTGCTGATCAGCTACAAAACTTGCAGGATATTTTAAAAAACCCTAAACAACGAGGAATTTTGGGAGAATACTACCTGGAAACAACATTAAAAAATGTACTCCCGCCAACAGCATATCAAATGCAATACAAATTTAAAGACGGGGAAATTGTTGATGCGGCTATTTTTATTAAAGACAAAATCATTCCTATTGATTCAAAATTCTCTTTGGAAAATTATAACCGCATTGCTCAAGAAAAAGATCCGGCTCGTCGTGAGCAACTAGAAAAAACTTTTAAACAAGATTTAAAAAACAGAATCGATGAAACTAGCAAGTATATTCGGCCCCAAGAAAACACAATGGATTTTGCCTTTATGTTTATTCCGGCTGAAGGTGTTTATTATGATTTATTGGTTAACCAGGTCGGAGTAGTTAAAATTTCCACTCGCGATTTGATTGAATATGCGTTTAAAGACAAACACGTAATTATTGTTTCACCAACTTCGTTTTTTGCTTATTTACAAACTGTTTTACAAGGACTACGTGCTTTAGAAATTGAAGAATCAGCCAAAGAAATCAGAAAAAGGGTTGAGGAGCTGGGCAAACACTTAATGGGTTTTAACACTTATATGCAAAAACTCGGCTCCAATCTTGGCACCACTGTTAATATGTACAACTCCGCTTACAAAGAATTAAACAAAATTGACAAGGATGTGGTTAAAATCACTGAAGGGGAGAAAAAAATTGAACCAATGGTTTTGGATAAGCCAAGCCTAGAATAACAAAGGAAAATAAGAAAAATTAAGAAAATATTTTAATAATTCATATTAATAATTCATAAAAATTTTGTCGTCTAAATATGGCCGATCGGCGATTTTTAGACGACAATGTTTAAATCAAAAATATGACTAAAAACAACAAAACTAAACTCTTGCTAAGTAATATAATTATTAGCGCGTTAGACGGAGCTGAGAGAATAGTAAATGCCCACTCACTGCAGCAGTTCTTCCTTTATGAACTTGAAAAAATGCATAAAATAAAAAAGCAAGAACAAAAAGAAAAACTGAAAGCTAAAAGAAAATTTTATAACACCTTGCAATATCTTAAAAGAGCAGAGATAATTACCCAAAGTCATCATCAAGGAAAAACTTTTTATCAGTTAACAGATAAAGGGAAGCTAAAAAATACTTTGTCTAAAATCTCGCATCGTCAAAAAGGAAGAAAAAAAGCAGAAAAATACCATCATTTAATTATCTTTGACATTCCAGAAAAATATAGGCGAGTAAGAGCATTATTAAGAAGAAATTTATATAATTTAGGATATGAAAAAGTTCAAAAAAGTTGCTTTCGGTCAGATAATCTTGAAGCTTATCAGTTAATTAAAAAAATTATTAAAGAGAGTGGGATTGGTAACCATGTCAAATTTTTTGAAATTAAAAAAGAAATATAAAAATTAAAAGTAACAAAAATTTAATTCTAAATTAAAAAATAATAATTTTATTTGTCGTCTAAAAATCAACGGATCGGACCAAATTAGACGACAAAAATT
>CAZDKR010000021.1:0-8159 GCA_964506375.1 uncultured Gammaproteobacteria bacterium | reverse complement strand
ATCAATCCCTTCAAAAGCAATGAATTTTCCTTGTAATTTCTTCATAATTCCTCCTTTTGTTTAAATTTTAAAAATCCCATTACCTTGTTTTTAGCTTATCAAACACCAAAAATAGGTCAAGCTTATTACCTTGTTACCTTGCGCGGATAAAAAAGCCCTAATTTAATTAGGGCTAACCAGAAGCAAAGGCGGCACTTATCAACTTAAATATCCTCTTAACAAACGGGTTGCGCACTTCTGCCTGAGTTTCCACAGCGCTTTTTTCTTAATCTGCCTTACCCTCTCCCTACTGACACCAAAAATGTCAGCAATCTCGCGTAATTTCAATGGCCGTTCTCTGTTTATTCCATAATAAAGCTTAATAACCTCTACCTCCCTTTCATTAAGGAATCTGGCAAAAACGTGCTCTAGTTCTTCAGAGAGAGATTCTCTCATTAACTGATTATCAGGCACTGACGCCCTGACGTCTTCAATCACATTTAATAACGAGTTGCCGTCACCACGTGGAAATGGTTTATCCAATGAAAGGGACTCCCTAGTAGTGGTTAAAATTTCTTGGACAAACTCAGAATCCTTTTCAATTTCCTTGGCTATCTCTTCAAAAGTCACTTCCCTTTTTTGTTCTGTTTTAATCTTGTCTATTGCCTTCAATATCTTGTTTAAAGTAAAAGTTCTATTCAAGGGCAACCTCACCGTTCTGCTATGTGTTCCTAAGGCGTAAAAAATTGTCTGTTTAATCCACCAAACAGCGTATGAAATAAACTTAACCCCGCGACTTTCATCAAACCTTTCCACTGCCTGAATCAATCCCATGTTCCCTTCATTAATTAAATCCTCCAGGGGCAATCCTTGCCCTCTAAAATGCATAGCAACCGAGACTACAAATCTTAAGTTCGCCTTTATTAGTCTGTCCCTGGCATATTTGTCGCCATTTCTCGCCTTTTTTGCTAATTCTTTCTCTTCCTCTGAAGACAAGAGAGGGATTTGGCTTATTTTTTCTAAGTACCACCTAATTCTCTCCATTTCATCTCTCTTTGCGCTCACTAATTCTCCTCTCCTTTAATTTGCTTTTTAATTTGCGATCTTTATTGTATTTTTTAACTTATCAAATATATCAAATACAGAAAACTTGTCAAATTTTATATTTTTAAATGCTCAATATCCTGATGAGCCACTCCATCCATTACCTCTCTCTGTCTCTAACAATTCACTTGTTTCTTCAAATTCAACTTGTTCAACAGGTTGAATTAAAAGCTGGGCAATGCGATGCCCTTTTTCCACCTTGTAATTTTCTTTGGAAGTGTTTAATAAACAAACCATAACTTCACCGCGGTAATTGGCGTCAACCACGCCAGCCAGACAAGTTAAGCCGTGTTTGACAGCCAAACCGCTCCTGTCCCAAATTAAAGCCACATATCCATTTGGTAATTCTAAGGCAATTCCAGTTTTAAAAGCATGCCTTTCACCCGGCTTAAGTTCATATTCTTCATAAGCGCATAAATCCAAACCAGCATCACCTTTTCGCTGGTAACTTGGAATAATCGCATCAGGGTATATTTTTTTAATTTTAATTTTCATTAATTTTTTCTAAAATTTTATCAACCTGCTGGTATAAATCTTCTAAACTTCCTGAATTGTCAACCTTAAAATCAGCCATTGAAATTACCTTATCAAGTTGTTGTTGCTCGCCAGAACCAAAGCGTTCTCGTTCTTCCTGTTCTTTAAATTTTTCAAAACTGACAAAATCTTCTGGCCGGCCCCTTTGACTAATCCTTTGATATCGTAATTCAATTGCCGCCTCCACGGCAATTAGTTTCAAATTTCCTTGGTTTTTTAAATACTCAACTTCTTCAGGATGACGAATGCTGACTATTACAAATTTATCACTCTTGCTTTCTTTAATCTTTTTCAAACTTCTCTTGGCTAACTCGCTGTGACCAAACTTCTGCCTTAGTTCATTAGCCACATTTATCAAATTATCTCTTTCAGTTGACAAACCGCGGCTAAGACACTCTTCCCTGATTGGATCAGAAAGTGAAGAATATGCAAATCCCTTATTTTTCAAATAATCTGCCAGTGCATCCTTGCCTGCGCCGGTCAGGCCCACAATGCCAATGATTGTTTTTTGTTTGTTGTCCACTTTCTCTAATTTTAATTTATATTTAGGAGAATATTGACGATATTTTACCCCAGCCATATCTAACATCTTCCTGGCTGCTATCCACTCATCTTGATTATGGTAAGGATCCCTATCATAAACCACTTCTTTTATCCCGTTTTGAATAATAGTTTTAACGCACTCGTTGCAAGGAAACATAGTGCAATACATAATACAGCCTTTAGTTGGCTTATTGGCATTATAAACAGCATTCTCTTCGGCATGAACAACATAGGCATATTTTTTATCCAAAAAATTCCCTTCTCGATCCCAAGGCAACTCATCATCAGAACATCCGCGGGGAAAACCATTATAACCCAACCCCACAATAATTTTATTTTCATCCACAAGACAAGCGCCGTTTTGAGTATTTGGGTCCTTTGATCTCTGGGCAATTAAATAGGACAATTGCATAAATGCTTCGTCCCAGGATAAATAATTTTTTCTTTTATTAACCATATTTCTTTATCACTATTTTATCTAAAATCTGTCAACCCTGTCAATTATGAAAAATTGTTAATTGTTAATTGAATTTATATGCAACCCATTGCGCCTGACTAATTTTAGCGGATTAAATGAATACATACAGGTGAAACAGAAAATACGCTCACTTATGAACAAAAATTTTTGTCACGCCAATCTCTGCCCAGTCATAAACTTCTTTAGCCGGACCAATCGGCAACCTGACGCATCCGTGAGAAACAGCATGACCTAAGCTGCTCTCCCCTTCTCGATAGCCATTTAAAAAGGGAAGTTCATGAATGCCGTTTTCTACACTTCCAGCAGTATAAAACCCAATAAAATAAGGCATAGCCCAACGGACCCCGTCAGCGCTGCCATAAGCCATCTGGTATTTAGAAATAACCTTAAACTCGCCCAGTCGGGTTGGAGTTGAGGGTTTGCCAGTGGAAGTTATAAAATCACCCAACAAAAACCCTTGCTGATAATACCTAAACCTCTGCTCGCCTACGTCAATATCAATATATTTATACAAATCAGTCCTGCCAGTAGGCAAATTCTGCGGCGCAACTATAATTTCTGACTGGCCATCACCGTCCACATCGCCAACAGCAAGGGATAAGCCGCCTCTAAAATTATTATCAAAAATAAAAGTTTTATAAGTCATTTTTTCCTGACCATAACTGTCAAATATTCTTAAATGAGGTCCCCCTAACAGACCTGGAGTAGTAATAATTTCACCTTTGCCATCCTTGTCAACATCCGCGCCCGCCACATTTATTCCACCAGAAAAATTTTTAGCATAAACCAAAAACTCATTGATTAAACTTAGGTCAGCACGATAAATTTGCGCTTTGGGTTGATCGTGCCAGCCGCCAGCTACTAAAATTTCTTCAATGCCGTCGCCACCCAAATCAATCTTGCTAACTTTAATGTTTTTGCCTTTAAACTCCAAATCAATTTCTTTTTGCAAATTGCCATAAGGGTCAAAAATCTTTAACTGCTTTTTATCCTTTTTACCGCCCACAGTTACAATTTCATCAATTTTATCACCATTAATATCAGCGCAGGTTATTTGCACTCCAGTATCTAAGTTTTTGTTATAAGCAAAAAATCCTGGGGTCAGTTTTATGTTCCCATAACTGTCAAAAACCCTAAGATGCGGGCCGCCGTTTGACCTGACTCCAGTTAAAATTTCATCTTTGCCGTCACCATCCAAATCACAGCCAGCCACCTCAACCCCTCCTAAAAAGTTTTCATTGTAAGCCAAAAACTCGTTAATCATTGAGCCGTCCCCGCGCATAATTTTAACCCAAGGCCTGTCACCCGGGCCAGAACCAACCAAAATTTCATCTTGACCGTCACCGCCCAAATCAAGAGTAGCTATTGAATATCCAATTGAATCTTTAAACAACGGGATTTGGTTTTTTAATTTAAAATTCCTGGCATTATAAATTTTTAAATAATTAAAATCTGGCTCAGCCCTAATTCCAAAAACTAAATTACTGTTCTTGCCAATGAAAAACAAAGCTGTTGAAAACATTATTAGCAAAAAAGCAACTATTATTAACTTAAAAAATGACTTTTTCATAATTTAAACTTTTGTATTTGCTTTTTGTTACTCTGCCCCGTGGCCGCAAGACAACATAACAAAAAATGTTAAAATGTTAATATGTTAAAATGTTTTAACGACCTCCCCCTCCACTTCCAAAAATACTTAAACCATGAAGCAATATGGATCCAGGCTAATTTTTTAAATAAATCTTTCAACCAAGAACCACTGCCAGACTCGCGAAAATAATAGTGAATCATTTGAGCATCCGGCACATACCAAATTTCATAACCTGCTTGCCAAATACGGCGACATAAATCAGTATCTTCCAAATACATAAAAAACCTTTCATCAAATCCGTGAATTTTATCTAAAACACTTTTTCTAATTAATAAGGCACTGCCCCGCGCCCAGTCAATTTTGTGCGCCTGATCTATTGGGATATTATTCATAAAATATTCATCCAGGGCTCTTTTTACAAATTTACCCAAGCCAGTCCGGATAAAAACTGGCAACATAAAAAACTTGGGGAATTTATACCGCGATTGCTGGTAAGTTTTATTAGGATATAAAAGCTGTGGCGCCACACAGCCAATTTTTTTGTCTTTTTCAATAAATTTTAGAAGCTTTTCAATTGAATTTTCCAAAACTACCACATCTGGATTTAAAATTAGAACATATTCTCCCCGGGAATGCTTAATGCCTAAGTTGTTGCCAGCGCCCATTCCGCGATTTCTGTCGGCCTGAATGAATTTATACTCAGGAAAATTTTCTTTGACCATTTCTCCTGCTCCATCCTGCGAATTATTATCTACCACAATAATCTCATGTTCAAATGGCAAACTTAAATTAGCAATGTTTTTCAGGCATTGTTTCAAAAGGTTCTTGGTCTTGTAATTAAGGATAACGATAGAAAGTTGCATAAATCTAGTTATTAGTTACCCGCCTTCGTCCCGAGTCCTAAGGCTGCGGACGAACTAAAAAGCTGCCTCATATACTTTGCCGTCACCTTCCTGCGACTCATTATTATCTTTCTTTTCAACAGCATCCTGGGTAAAAGTTTAAAAAACTGCCCCAGCGCCTTTAATGTTTCTTGTTCAAATAACAATAGAAAAACAAACTTTCTTAATTCGTACCAAAAAATGAAAATAAAGTGCCGCCAAAAATTTTCTCCAATTTCGTTTTTCAACAAAACAAATAAGTGGTTTTTGTAAGAATGGTAATTGATCAGCCGCGATCTTTGCCTTCTAGACTCAACTATCTTCTTTATCTCAAAAAACTTATTAGCAGACTGCCTGGCTGAACGGAAATGATATGCTTTGGCCCCTGGCACAAAAGTTGATTGCCAACCATAAAGCTGCAAACGGTATGATAAATCATAATCTTCCTGATAGGCAAAAAAATCCTCGTCAAAATACTCCTCCCTGAATTTAACATCCTCTAAAGCTTCCCGTCTATATAAAACGCAAGCGCCAGAAAAGCCAAAAACCTGACTTAAATCATCATATTGCCCCCTATCAACTTCGCCTTCGCCAATATTTTTAACTTGCCTTGACTTTTTAACTTCTAAACCACAAGAATCTATCTTATTAGATTTTACCACTTTAGACAAGCCGCTTTCTTCTCTTAAAGTTTCTATTTTCAATATCTTGCCGCCGAAACTGCCAACTTTATCTTGGCTATTCTTTATGGCTGAAAACATTTTTTTCAAAAAGTCCGGATCCAAAACAACATCAACATTTAAAACCAATGTCCAGTCTGCCTGGCACATTTTTATAGCCTGATTGTAGCCACGGGCAAAACCCAAATTATTTATATTCTTCAAAACATGTACCTGAGGATAGTTTCTTTTAATAAAATCAACTGTCCCATCTTCAGAGCCATTATCAACTACATTAACCGCGACTTTGATTTCATAATTTTTCTCTTCCAAAACTGTTTGGTTAAAAACAGACTCAAGACAGTTTTTGATAAACTTCATAGAATTCCAGGTCACTATGCAAATTGATAACATTGTGGGTTGTTTCTCCATATAATTTTACTGGTCATTTTTCATCATTCAACGCAAATTGTTTATGAATTTTTACCAATCACGAATTCGTGGCCGGCTATTTGCCCCAGGGGCTCAGAATTTGCAGCTATTAGTGATGAAAGGATAATAAACCCAATTCCCAAAGGATGATTTAAATAAGGAGAAAAGATATTGACAACAAGTAGTGAAACTAAAGCAAGCAAGAAGCCCAATCGTAACCAGTAACCAGTAACCAGTAACCAGTAATTATTGGATTTCAGGGTCTGGGATTTAGCATTTGTTTGGAAATTAGAAATTAGAAATTTGAAATTAGCCAAACGTCTCAAAATATTATAAATCAACAATAAATAAATAGCAACTCCAGCAAGACCAAACTTGAGTATCATATCTAAGTATGCCCACTCAAAAGCATAGGTTGTAAACTCGCCAGACTGACCGGCAGTGACAGCTAAAATTCTTGGATCATAAGAAGTGTAAGTCACGGTTGTTCCAAATCCGGAACCAATAACTGGATGTTTAATTATTTCTTTAAGCAATGGACCTAACATTGACAAACGCGATGAGCCTGCTGCTTCAGTTCGGGTAACGCGTTTGCTAATTAAACTGGCCAAATCCTCAGCGCTGGATTTGGGTGGCAAGTTAATTACTGTAAAAATAATAACTAAACTGATCCCAACCATTACTAATATTTTAGCAAAATTTTTTATAACCTTTAAAAATTTAGTCTTAAGCAAAAAAATTATAATAAAGTAATAAAGCAATAAAACAATAATTAACGCGACCCAGTAGCTCCGAGAGAAACTTAAAATAATGGTAGTTAAACACAAGACAAGTAACCAGTGACCAGTAACCAGTAACCAGTAATTACTAGATTTTGGAATTTGAAATTTAAATTTCGTTTGGAAACTGGACCCAGGGGCTCGGGACGGGAATTTGAAATTAGAAATCGGAATTAAAATAAAAAACAAAAATAGTGAGTATATCTGCGACTGCATAAATATGCGATAAAAATTATGATCCATTTGGGTAATCTCGCCTATTCCAGTATCCCTTACCCACCTGTAAACTTCTGGCAAAGCCCAAACAAACTCATGGGAAAAAATATATAACAAAATTAATGACTTTATTCCCAGCCACAAAACTGCCGCTGTTAAAACAGACAAGATATTTTTTATAAACTTTCTGCATTGTTCTGTTCCGCACTTGCAGGATCCTGCGTTATTTTGCGATAAAGACGCGCTTTTTGCAAAGATATTTGAAGCGCCGCCCAGGCAATAAAATACTGGAAAAATCAATAAAAAGTAAAGCCAATTGTTAAAATCTAAAAAAACATTGCCAAAATTATTTCCGCGCACCAAGCCCCAGACAAAGGCCCAGAGAATGACTATGGCAAGCGCGGCCAATATATTCCGAATGAAGCGAGGAATCCCCTGAATAATTATGTTTATTCTGGTTAATAGCGAATTGCTGCTTTTAAGAGACCCTTCTCTCCGCAACACCTCCTGAGATTGCGCTAAAGTCACCGGGATCCTCAAAATAAACTTTAAAAGCCACACTCCCATGACTACCACAAACAACCCCATCCTAATTGAAATTACTGTTTCGCCCGCTTCTAAACTAAATAAGTACCCTTTTGACCCGACAAATAACTCTGCCAATAAAATCAAGACCCCGTATTCTAATTTTTCCAAACTTAAAATTAAAGTGATTAATAAAATGATAAAAAAACAAATCGTATTAAAATCTGGCAATAGCCAACCAAAAAAAGATAGAAGTTCCAAAAAGATTAAAAATATTAAAGTGTATTTGAAAATTTTATGATTGAAAAAATCCATATTGTCTACTCTCTTGTTAGCTCCAAGCACAGAACTCAATTAACAATTAACAATTAACAAATAACAAATAACAAGAGACAATTAACAAATAACAAGAGATAAGGGAGAAAACAAAAATCAAAA
>CAZDKR010000020.1:0-8532 GCA_964506375.1 uncultured Gammaproteobacteria bacterium | reverse complement strand
GGGTAGAAGTATAAAAACCTCCTAAATAACCCTTACCTAAAAGTGGATAGAAGATAGCAGTTGCTTTTCTCTTCCTTAATTTCTAATTTCTTTATTTCTTTATTTCTTTTTCTCCTTGAATCATCACCAAACTTCCTCTCGTTCCCGGCACTGCTCCTCTTAAATATAACAAATTCTTATCTTTATCTATCTTAACAATTTCTAAATTCTTAATTGTCACCCGTTCAGATCCCATATGGCCAGGCATTTTTTTGCCTTTAAAAACCCTGGCTGGTTCTGTAGCACCGATTGAACCCGGCATCCTAAGCTGATCTTTGTGACCGTGCGAGGCCGGGCTTCCATGGAAACTATGCCTCTTAACCACGCCTTGAAACCCCTTGCCCTTGGATATACCAGTGACTTTAACTTTGTCACCCTCCTCAAAAATATCAACAGTAATCTTATCCCCTCGTTTTAAATTATTTAATATATCTTTATTTTCCTTGTTCTTAATTCTAAACTCACGAATCCACCTAAAATCCCCCAATCCTTTCAAGTGTCCTTTTAATGGCTTTGACAACTTTTTCTTTTTCCCAAAACCGATTTGGACTGCCGAGTATCCATCTTTATCTTCTGTTTTAATTTGCGTTACTTTGCATGGCCCACACTCAACAATGGTGACTGGCACCACATCACCGTCTTGATCAAATAACTGCGACATCTCTATTTTTTTACCAAGGATAAATTTCATATTTAATACGAATTACAAATCTAATACAAATATGCGAATATTGCCAGCCGCATTCTTCCATGCTTTTAATTTTATAATTTGTATATTTGTAAAAAATTCGTAATTCGTATTATTAAATGAAAACTGGCTTTATAAGAAGCCAGCTTAAATCCACAACTAAAAAACATTGCTTAATGTTAATTGTTATTATTAGTTGTTTATTTAAACTGGTTTTATAATCAGTTAATCACTTCGTAGCTCCTGTTAACAAACTTTGTATTTGCAAATCCTGCCTTTAGACAGGATTTGCCTTTATTCTGCTCGGCCTTGAAAGTCAAAATTACAAAAAGGCCAAGGCTGCAAAATTAGAGCTACATTAGTAATAACGAACTGTCCTCCGAACTTATGTTGGAGCATCATTCGTTTTACTAAAATGATATGCTAATTTTCTAATGCTAATTAAATACAAATTATATTCAAATTTTGTTTAATACTCGCATAAAATTTGAATATCATTTGCATCCAAATTCGTATGATTAAATTACATTTTTATTTCAATATCCACGCCACTCGGCAAACTTAAACTTGAAAGCTGGTCAATTGTCTTACTGGTTGGATTGTAAATATCAATCAACCTCTTGTGAACCCTTATTTCAAACTGCTCACGCGAATCTTTATGCACAAACGTGGAACGATTAACAGTGTACCTCTTGATTTCAGTGGGCAACGGCACCGGACCTTTAACTTCTACTCCAGTTTTTTTAACATTATCAATAATGGTCCGCACAGACTGATCAATAACCTTATGATCATAAGCGCGAACCTTAATTCGGACTCGCTGTTTATACTCTTCCTGTTGGGATTGTGAATCTTCTTTTTTTACCTCTTTTTTAACTGGCATTTAATTTTAGAAATTAGTTGTTTGAAATTAGAAATTAGTTATGAAAACTGGCTAAACTAATTTTCAATAATTAATTTCTGTTACCAATTTCAATCCTGAATACTCAGGATAAATATTTTCTTCCGATTCTGTGCCAAATCTAAATTAGGCACAAAACCAGAAGTCCCGACTCTTTCGAACCGAGACTCTGTAAAAATATTATTTAATAATCTTTGTCACCACGCCTGCTCCAACTGTATGCCCGCCTTCTCTGATAGCGAACCTCTGCTTCTCTTCCAAAGCGACTGGTTGAATTAACTTAATTTTTAAATTAACTGTGTCGCCCGGCATTACCATTTCGGTTCCCTCAGGCAACTCAACTTCACCAGTCACGTCAGTAGTTCTAATATAGAACTGGGGCTTATAACCTTTCATAAACGGAGTGTGGCGACCACCTTCCTCTTTAGTTAAAACGTAAACTTCTGCTTCAAATTCCGTATGAGGCGTAACCGTGCCTGGCTTGGCAATTACCTGACCTCTTAAGATGTCTTCTTTTTTAATCCCTCGCAACAAAATACCAGCGTTGTCTCCAGCGCGACCTTCATCAAGTGATTTATTAAACATCTCAATGCCTGTTACAACTGTCTTTTGTGTCTCTTTTAAACCCACAATTTCAACCTCTTCGTTTAATTTAATAACTCCTCTTTCAATTCTGCCAGTAGCTACTGTGCCGCGGCCTTCAATAGAGAAAATGTCTTCAACTGGCATCAGGAACGGCTTGTCAATATCCCTTTTTGGTTCTGGGACATAGTTGTCTAACTGATCAAGTAACTCTAAAATTGACTTATAATTCTCATCATCTTTGTTACCAGCTTGAGCCGCCTCTAATGCCTTCAAAGCAGAACCTTTAACAAAAGGGATCTCATCGCCAGGAAATTCATACTTCTTTAACAAATCCCTAACTTCTTCTTCAACTAAATCAATTAAGTCCTTGTCATCAACCTGATCAGTTTTGTTAAGATAAACAACTATTGCCGGCACACCAACTTGACGGGCCAAAAGAATATGTTCTCTGGTTTGAGGCATTGGCCCATCAGCCGCTGAGACCACCAAAATCGCTCCATCCATTTGAGCCGCGCCAGTAATCATATTTTTAATGTAGTCAGCATGACCAGGACAATCAATATGGGCATAGTGGCGCTTGTCAGTCTCGTATTCCACGTGTGCGGTAGCAATAGTAATACCACGCTCTTTTTCTTCAGGCGCATTATCAATCTCATCAACGCCTTTTTCCTGAGCGCGTTTGCCCTCAAGGGAGAGGACCTTTAAAATAGCTGCAGTTAAAGTTGTTTTTCCGTGGTCAACATGGCCAATAGTACCAATATTGACATGGGGTTTTGTCCGTTCAAATTTTTCTGCCATAATTATTTTGCTGCTAACAACCCCCGAGGACTCGGGGTTTTGACCAGCTGTTAGCCTTAATTTTATATTTATTTAATATTCTACAATATAATATTAATACAGTAGTCAAGTCTAAATGTATCAAATCTAAGTGTATCAAGAAAGAAAAAAAATGTCAAACGAATTTGTAGAAGCTGGGCTCAAAAGCATATGATTTTGCTTTTGAACTACTGATGTTAACACTGAATAAATACTAATGTTGGTTCAAATTTGTTTTGTACCTTTTTCTTGCCCTTTCACCTTCAGCGTAAATCTGCGCAACCATCAGTATTAATTTGCTTCTATAAATTAACCCACTGGTTCTTCTTTAAACTCCCCTTCGGAAAAATCATCTGACTTATTGCTTGTCTCATTAATAAACTTGGCTTCATCTTCAAAACTAAGGTCAATAACTGGCTCTTTGTCTTGTTCAACCTGTAATTGAGAAGGGTTGGACAGCTCTGGTGGCGGCGGAACATCTTCATATTTAATTGGTTCATACTTGGCTGATTCCTGATTTTTATCTTTGCTGTCTTTTTGGCTTTCCTCTTGGAAATCGCCTTTTTCCAACTTTGAATTCTGATTTTTATCATGCAAATCTTCTGGCTTAAAAAATTCTGGCCCACCTTGCCAATCAAGGCCATATTCGCTTCTTTGGCTTTCTTTCCACAAGGCAATATCACGGTTAATTTTATCAAGCAATTCACTTTCGGTCAAATTAGTTAAGTCGCTTTTATCCTCAACAATTTTTTCATATTCTGACAATGGCATTATCAACAAGCCAGAATCACCATTCTGGTCAGTCACTACTATCTTATCACCAGTCTTCTTAACTATACCAATTACCCGGGAAATGATTTTATTAAAATTGTCCATATAAATTACAGGTTAAAAAACTTCTATTATTAGGGCTTCTGTGCTTGGCTTTTGTTATCCTGACGCACTTACCGTTACTACATCATAACAAAGAAAATGTCAAAATGTTAAATGCAATAAATATAGCAATAAACCCTTTTTGTTTATTTATTTTACGTTTATTTATTATGAACAAATTTTGAAATAATGTCAAATTTTAAAAGCAAAATATCGTTTTATTATCTTATTACCAAAATTGCCAAAAACAGCAATTACTCAAAACAAACTATAACTTTATTCCTTCCTGCCCTCAATAATTTCTTCTGCCACATTTCCTGGCACTTCCTGATAATGATCAAATTCCATGGTAAAACTACCGCGTCCTTGAGTTATGGACCGCAACTGTGTGGCATAACCAAACATTTCTGCCAAAGGCACTTCTCCGTCAATTACCTTCATTTGTCCTCTATCTGACATCTGTTCAATTTTAGCCCTTTTTGAATTCAAATCACCAATCACATCGCCCATATATTCCTCTGGCACCACCACTTCAATCCTCATAATTGGTTCTAATAAAACAGGATCTGCCTTTTTGCTTGCCTCTTGCAAAGCTGCTGATCCGGCAATTTTAAAAGCGGCTTCTGATGAGTCAACTTCGTGAAAAGAGCCATCATAAACAGTAACTTTCATATCCACCATTGGATACCCAGCCAACACCCCTTTGTCCATTGCCTCTTTTACTCCTTTTTCAATGGCTGGAATATATTCTTTGGGAATAATGCCGCCTTTAATTTCATCAACAAATTCAAAACCTTGGCCACGTTCTTTAGGTTCTACCCGCAGCCAACAATGGCCATACTGACCTCGGCCCCCTGATTGGCGAATATACTTGCCTTCGGCCTCAGCTAACTTTTTAATAGTTTCTTTGTATGCCACTTGGGGCCTGCCCACACTGCACTCTACTTTAAATTCCCGTTTCATTCTTTCAACTAAAACTTCCAAATGCAGCTCTCCCATTCCTGAAATAATTGTTTCTAAGGTTTCTTCATCGCTTTTAACTTTAAAAGTCGGATCTTCTTGGGCTAGTTTATGCAAAGCCAGGCTCATTTTTTCCTGATCAGCCTTAGTTTTTGGTTCCACTACCACAGAAATCACTGGCTCAGGGAATGAAATTTTTTCTAAAACTATTGGCCGCGACTCATCGCACAGCGTATCACCAGTAGTGGTGTTTTTTAAACCTACTGCCGCAGCAATTTCTCCTGCATAAACTTCCTGCACATCTTCTCGATGATTAGCATGCATTCTAACAATTCTACCAACCCTTTCCTTTTCTCCGCTCACAGAATTCAAAACATAACTCCCGGCTTTTAAGGTTCCTGAATAAACTCTAAAAAAGGTTAAAGTGCCAACATAAGGATCAGCTGCAATTTTAAAAGCTAAAGCGGCAAATGGTTCATTATCATCAGCCTTTCTGATTTCTTTCTTCTCTTCATCTTTAGGATCAAAGCCTTCAACTGGCGGAATATCAACTGGTGACGGCAAAAACTCAACAATTGCATCAAGCAGGAATTGAACTCCTTTATTTTTCAAAGCTGAACCGCACAAAATGGGCATAATCTTATTTTCTATAACTGCCTTTCTTAAGACACTTTTAAGTTCTTCCAAACTGATTTCTTCTTCCTTGCCATCTAAATATTTCTCCATCAACTCATCGCTGTTTTCCACAATAGCTTCAATTAACTCATGTCTAAACTTTTCAACTTTTTCTTTCATATCATCTGGGATATCAGTTTCTTCCCACTCTTTGCCCATTTCATCTTTATAAATAACTGCTTTGCGAGTTAATAAATCAATAATGCCTTTAAAGTCAGCTTCTGCACCGATTGGCAACTGGTAGGCTCGGGCAGTTTTAGTCAATCGGCTTTGAATCATCTCTAAATCTTTATAAAAATCAGCGCCCATGCGATCCATTTTATTAATAAATCCCAAAAGCGGCACTTTAAATTTTTCTGCCTGATGAAAAACTGTTTCTGACTGAGGTTCTACTCCTGCTACCCCGTCAAAAACGACGATTCCCCCGTCTAAAATACGCAAAGATCTCTGCACTTCAGCAGTAAAATCAATGTGCCCAGGGGTATCAATAATATTAATGCGATGCTTATCTTCTGGCCGAGAAGAAGGCGCCCAGAAGCAAGTAGTAGCAGCAGACGTAATGGTAATGCCGCGTTCGCGCTCCTGATCCATCCAGTCCATTTCTGCTTCACCTTCATGCACTTCACCAATTTTATGCTTTTTTCCAGTATAATACAAAATCCGCTCAGTAACCGTAGTTTTACCAGCATCAATGTGGGCAATAATACCAATATTTCTAATTTTTTCTAATGAATATTCTCTTGGCATATTAAAAAACTCTAAGTTTTGTTATTTATGTCCTGAGTTCTGTTATTTGACTTTTGACTTTTGACTTTTAAGATTTAAGTTTTAAGTTTTAAGATTTAAGATTTAAGATTTAAGATTTACCCATACCTTGCAAAATGAGCAAATGCTCTGTTCGCCTCTGCCATCTTTTGCACATCTTGTCTTTTCTTAACAGCCGGGCCTTCACCCTTGGCAGACTGAATCAAAATCTCTGCTAATTTTTCTTTCATTGGCTTGCCTTTGGTATTTTTGGCTGCCTCAATCATCCAACGGCATGCGAGTGTAAATCTTCTCTGATCACGCACTGGGAAAGGAATCTGATAATTGGCGCCGCCAATCCGACGGCCGCGAACTTCAACAGTTGGCCCAACCTTTTTAACTGCCTGTTGAAAAATTTGAACTCCGTCTTTCTTAGTTCTTTCTTTAATTATATCAAAAGCGCCGTAAACAATTTTTTGGGCAATAGTCTTCTTGCCCCGGCGCATAATATAATTAATAAATTTCGCAATATCAGTGCGATTATACTTTGGATCAGGTTTAATTTTTCTTTTTGGTGCTCTTTTGCCGCGCATAAATAAATACCCTGATAAATCACTGATATCCTCTGATGACTCGGATAACTCATCCATGCTTATCAGAGATTATCAGAGTTTTATCCAATGTTACTTTATTTTTTCTCCCTTTTAGTTCCGTACAAACTTCTCGCCTGTTTCCTGCCTTCCACACCCTGGGCATCATACCTGCCCCGAACAATATGATATCTTACTCCAGGTAAATCCTTTACCCTGCCGCCACGAATCATAACAATTGAGTGTTCTTGTAAATTATGCCCTTCGCCTGGAATATATGCAGTTACTTCTTGGCCGTTTGACAACCTAACTCGAGCTATTTTCCGCAAAGCAGAATTTGGTTTTTTAGGAGTCTTGGTTGTAACTTTAATACAAACTCCGCGCTTAAAAGGAGAACCCTTGGGCAAATCCCTAGATTTCCTTTTAAGCACATTTAAAGTTGACCTCAAAGCTGGGGTCTTGGATTTTCTTACTTTTGACTTTCGTCCTTTTTTAATTAGCTGGTTAATGGTAGGCATAAAAAGTCCTTTTTTATTTTACACAAAAAGTTAATATTAGATTAACTTAATATTAAAAAAATGTCAAGAAAAAAACTAATAAAGTGGTTGCCCAACAATTAAACCAAAAAGTAGATTAATTATCAAAAATACTAAACGAAATCCAATAGTAAAAAGAAAGATTAACACGAGCAAGAAACCAAAACCAGAAAAATATCTTTCATAATTTGGCTGAAAAATACTCACTATTTTAGCTCCATCAAGAGGCGGAAGAGGGATCATGTTGATGACAAATAAAAGAAGGTTGGCAAAAACAATAAGATAAAAAAAATTAGTAAGTTGACTATAGGGCGTAAATCTAATGACTAATCCAAAAATAATCGCTAAAAATAAATTAACACCAGGGCCAGCTAGGGCAATCCAAGCAGGGCCATATTTCTGGTCACGTAAATTATAAGGATTATAAGGAACAGGCTTCGCGTAAGCAAAAATAAAAGTTTGCTGGCCAGGTAACAACACTGAAAAGAGAAAAAATATTAAGGGAAGCAAAATAGTACCAAAAGGATCAATGTGGGAAATAGGATTTAAGGTCAACCTCCCTAAATCTTTGGCCGTAGAATCTCCTAAATAATCAGCCATCCACGCATGTGCATATTCATGGATAATGGCAGAAGGAATTATGATAATGAAGAAAAATAAAAGATTGGCAAAATGCATAAAAGTAAAAAATGAGATCCAAGATCCGCTCTGACACAAAACCGGGATCTCAGCCTCACTTCGAAAATTCAAAGTAAATTCAAATATTCAAGTTCAAAAAGCTTGAAATTTTGGTTTTGAATTTAAATATTGTTATATTGTTTCAAATTCCGACTTGTGGGCTTTGGCGCCCCCTGGACTCTGTCAGAGGTTTCGCGCCTTGAATTTATTGACATTCTTATTATACAATGATATTATAAAAACATCCAATAAAAATTTCAACAAGGCAATGCCTTGTATCTACAATATTATGGCAACAGTTTGCGACATCTGTGGTCGAGGGCCGCAAAAATCTCAAAAAAGATCTCACTCTAACATCAAGACGACTCGCCGTCTTTATTTAAATCTGCAAAGAAAAACCATTGACGGTAAAAAAGTTAATATTTGCACCAAATGCATTAGGACGAT
>CAZDKR010000019.1:0-8738 GCA_964506375.1 uncultured Gammaproteobacteria bacterium | reverse complement strand
GCTTTAGCCTTACTTTCTACCCAGCTTTAGCTTTTGGAAAATTTTAAATAAAATTGGCCTAAAGGCTAGTTAAAAAAGCAAAATTATTTGCTTTTTAGCGCTATTTAATTCAAAGGCAGGTAGAAAAAATCATATGCAGAACCAACAACCACGTCAAGATCAAGGTCGTCAAATACAAATTAAAATCCCTGATGAGGTTCTCAAAGGCGCCTATGTCAATGCCATGCAAGTGGCACATACCAAAGAAGAGTTTATTTTGGATTTTATGAATTTAAGCCCTCATCAAGGAATAGGGATTGTAAATTCGCGGGTAATAATGTCGCCCGGGCACTTGAAAAGGGTGATTACCGCGCTCCAGGACAATTTGAAAAAATATGAGGATAAGTTTGGGAAGATTGAAGAAGCTGAAGCTCCAGAAGAGTTAGGGTTTAAAGCCGAGTAAAAAACAATGTCATTATGACCCCGCGAATGCAGGGGAAGAATCCCATAGAATAAATCTGTAATAATTCCACGGAATTTTTTCGGTTCCATCTACCAGGACGACTTTTTTGATATATGTCAAAGGATTATTACTCAATTCTCGGTGTCTCTAAATCCGCCACGCAAGATGAGATTAAAAAGGCCTATAGAAAATTGGCCCATAAATATCATCCTGATAAAGAAGGCGGTGATGAGCAAAAATTTAAAGAAATTAACGAGGCCTATCAGGTCTTGGGAAATAAAGAAAAGCGTGCCCAGTATGATCAATTTGGCACTACTTTTGATAGTGTTGGATTTGAAGGGGGTCAAGGAGGTAAAGAGAGTGGCTTTAATTGGCAGGATTTTGCTAAACAATATCAAGGATTTAATTTTGGCCAAGGTGGGTTTAGGACCAATATAAACTTTGATGATTTTTTTACCCGAGACGAATCTGTTTTTGGCGAGAGCTTTGGTGATTTGGGAGATTTGTTTGGTGATTTTTTTGGCTTTAGCACTAATCGCCGAAGAAGTGCGGCCTCAAGAGAATCAAGGCGAGGCGAAGACATTGAGCTTGTTATGACTATTGATTTTCGTGAGGCGGTTTTTGGTGCAGAAAAAATTATTAGGATAGAAAAAATGGAAAGTTGTCAAAAATGCGATGGCAAGGGTTATGAAGCTGGCACAAAAATTATAACCTGCCCCCAATGTAATGGGAGAGGCAAGATTCAACAGACCCAGAGAACATTTTTTGGCGTTTTTACTTCCACGAGTGTCTGCCCTACCTGTAAAGGCGAGGGCAAAAAGCCAGAAAAATTTTGTTCAAAATGCCATGGTGACGGCAGGGTAAAAATTAAAAAAGAGATTAAAATCAAAATTCCAGCTGGCATTTCAGAAGGTGAAACAATTAAAATTTCTGGGCAAGGCAATTCAGGCCTTAAAGGTTCTAAAGCAGGGGATTTGTATATTTCATTTAAAATAAAACCGGATAAAGAATTTAAAAGAGACGGTTATGACATCTTGTCACAAACAGAGATTAACATTGCCCAAGCCGCTTTGGGCGATAAAATCATAATCAACACTTTAGATGGTCCTGTGAGACTAAAGATTCCGGCTGGTACACAATCTGGCAAAATTTTTATTTTAAAAGGCAAAGGAGTACCGATTTTGAACAAACCCGGCCAGCGCGGCAATCATTTGGTAAAAGTGATTGTTAGAATTCCTGAGAGATTGTCCAAGCAGCAGAAAAAATTATTAGAAGAGCTTGGTAAAACTTTATAGAAAAATGGTAACTGCATAGAGATGTGATAATTGCAAAGAGCAATTACTTAATTTTTACCCTTTTGTTTTTAAAAAAGCAAAGTCTCCAGATGATCTTGTCAGCCAAAGCTATGGGCGCAAGCCTGTGGCGCGCAGGATTTGCCTCAATACCCGCACACTCGCCAGGTTAGTTGCTGGGGTATTTTAAAAAGCGCGGTTTTACTTACTAAATATTGCGATCGCAATATTTAGTAAGTAGAATATCTGCTTCCTTTACCTGCTTCCTTTTTATGATTTATGTAATTTATGTATTTATATTTTATTTATGATTATTTGATTTTGCCAGAAAGCAAAGGCGCGCGCAAGCATATTGAACGTTTGTTTTATTGAAATTTAGACGAACTTTGTTATTTATGATATGATAAAACTGTGAATAAACTTATTTACGAATCTCGTGATAAGTGCGCATAAGTGCACAAAGCGTTTATTTTATATGTTAAACATCACTTTAACTATCCCAGATTTTAATCATATAACTCAAAATATCAACTGGTCATCAACTTCAAGGGATTTAGTAATTGCTTTGATTTTTGTTTTAGGTCTTTTGATTCACATTTTTGTCTTAAAAAAGGATAAATTTTTTTCTCTTTTGTTTAGTATTTATGTTGGTTATATCTTTATTTTATTTTTCCCCTTTAATCTTTGGCTAAGTCATTTGTCTTTAGAGCAATTAGTTTTGGTTAAGGTAGGCATGTTTGCGCTGGTTGTTATAATTTTTGCTGTGATTTTCTCTCGCGCCCGCCTTTTTGTTAGTTCATCACGGGGAATTGTGGCACGTTTATTGCAGCCAGTAATTTTTGGCATCCTTAATACAGGATTATTGCTTTCGTTATTGTCGTCTTTACTGCCACTGAGTTTTACTAGCCAATTTTCTAAAATTAGCCAAAGTTTTTTGATGAATGAATTAGCAAGGTTTATCTGGATAACGCTGCCAATGGTAGTAATCTCTTTTTATTTAAAACGAAAAAGAGGCCCTGGCAGGCCGTCATTAGAATATTAACTTAGTTGTTTTGCGCCGACATTTAAAAATTCTTTTGTCTTAAGTTAACGCTTTGGATAATCCCGATGGCAATTAAGCTGATGATTAAGAAACTGCCGCCATAACTAACAAAGGGCAGTGGCAGTCCTGTGATTGGTAGGACCCCGGTTGCCATTCCGATATTAATAACTAGTTGGATAAAAAACATAAAACTTAAGCCAAAGACTAAAAACAGACTAAAGTCGTTTTTGCTATTTTGAATAATCCTAAAGGCGCGATAAAAAATGAGAAAATATAAAATAAAAATGAGGGTTACTCCTAAAAATCCTAATTCTTCAGCCAGTGCAGCAAAAATAAAATCTGCTTTAGAGACCGGCAAAAAATGAAGTTGGCTTTGCGTGCCAAGGCCTAAGCCGCGTCCCCAGAAACCCCCAGAGCCAACAGCAATAATTGATTGGCGAGTGTTGTAACCAGCTCCCAAAGGATCTGCTTCAGGATTTAAAAAAGTTAGAATTCTGGCTTTTTGGTAATCATGCCAAAGAAACTGCCAACTCAGGGCCGTTAGCAAACAGACAATGATTAAAAAAGAAAGCAGGTGTTTTTTATTAATATTGCTTAGCCACAACATGCCAAACCAAACTAAGACAATGACCGCCATAGAGCCGAAATCTGGTTGAAGCATAGTTAGAATACAGACAGGCAGGATTACTAAAAAAGATTTTAACCATATCTTAAGTTGATATTTTTCATTTGACCAGGCGCTAAAACAGCGGCTTAAAAAAATAATAACAGCCAATTTTGCCAGTTCAACTGGTTGAAAGCTAAAGTTGCCCCAGACAAACCAGCCGGTCGTGCCTTTTAATTTTTGACCTAAAAATAAGACTAAAATTAATAGGATAATCGATAGTAAATAAAGCCAGCCGCTTAAAGAATACCACCAGCGGTAGTCAAATAAGATAAAAATAAAAAGCAGTAAAAGTCCCAAAACAGAAAAGGCTATTTGTTTATAAAGCAAATTAAAACTTTGACTTGTCTGGGCATTAGCCGGATTTTCTTCACTTAAAACTAAACTATAGATAGTTGATAAGCCAAAGCAAATCAAAAGAAAAACAGCTATTAATAATAGCCAATCAATCCGTTTAAGTATAGAAAGTGATTTTATAAGAGACATTTTTGCAGAAAAGAAGTGGGAAATTGGTTGCTAGAAAATTGGAAATTGGTTATTCTAAGTACTCAGGATAACTAATTATATTTCTTATTTTTTTATATCTTTTGCTCCTTTTATTAGATTAACTGGGGATGTCGTGTCAATAATATAATTAGACTCGTCAAATACATCAATTTCAGGAATAATTTCTATTTTTGAAGGTGAAGGCAGGCTTTCTGACCAGGCAACTGATATTTGTCTATTTTCATTAGCCAAAAATCCCTGGCTGGTCACATAGTTAATGGCAATTGGCCTTTGGCCTTGGTAAAGAATAATCTGCCAGCCAATTTGCCAAAAACCGTAAGGCGTATTGTTCAAAGCATTAAATTCAACCTGAGAAATTTTTTTATTCTCAGAAAAGGTCTTATCCTTAATAATGATATTGTCCACAATATTTGTTTTATTCACCCCTTTGACTTTTTGCCAACTTATCTGACCAATTTTTAAGTCAATTTGTCGCGGAACATTATGAGAAAAATAAGAAAAATGAAACAGGTATTTATCCCGCCCCGGCAGAATAAAACTATTTTGCCAATCTAAAGGGTAACCATCAACCATAAAAGCATAGTTTATTTTTTTAACAAGCCAATTGATATTGGGATTATGCACCTTGGCTATTAAATCGTATTTATTGTTATTTACTTTAATTTTGTCAACTGAGATGATTTTTAATTGCTTGGGGCGATGTTGCTCGTGATAAACCTTCCAATTGATTTTATCTTTAGTTAGCTCAGATAGTATTTTGTTATAGTTATCTGTGGTAATTAAATAATTAACTATTTTTACTCCTCCAATCCACCAAATAATAATATTAAATAATATTAGCAAAACCACTAATAAACGACCCAAGACAACTTGGTAGGCAATGAAAAAATAGACGACTTTGTAATACCATTGTTGGGGTTGTTCTTGGTCCATAGTTCTATTATAGCATATTTTTCTGTTGTGTGGTATAATAGAATCACTAAAGCATTTTAACATTTTAACGCTTTCCTTCTGTCGTGTTGATTTTGTCCTTTGCAAAAGGAGGAGCCAGAATAAAGTGTTTTAATGTTTTAATGCCTTAATAAAAAATATGCTTGAAACTTCAAAAGACTTACTTTACATCGTCATCGCTTTTTGTATTCTTTGGGTCACGGTTTTTATCTGTTGGCTTTTGTATTATTTCATTTCTATTATCGCAGGCGTGAGAAGTGTTGTCAAAAGCGCGCATGAGAAGCTGGAGAAAGTTGATGAGTTGATTAACTTGATTAAAGACAAGGTTGAACATTCTGCCACTTATTTAGGTGTAATTGTGGAAGGGGTGGGTAAGATTATTGATTTTCTAAAAGAGAGGAAGAGTAAAAGCAAAGATGAGCCTGTTAAAAAATCTCGCGGAAGAAAAATTAAGATTGTGGAAAAGTAATACAGACCTGATGTTAAGTGCAAAAAGCGTTTATTAGTTTTGCGCCGAAAGTGTTGGTTCCAGTCCCGCGAACGTGGGGCCGGAACCTTTTGTTATTTTAGCAAAGATTTTGCCTTTTAGATTGAACAAGTGATTTAATGGCAATCATTAGAAACCAACTTTAAAGATATTATTTGTCAACCCATAACCTGTTTGGTAAGATAAAAATGGAAAAATAAAAGTAATCGCTATTACAGAAGAATCCCTTCCTAATATTTTTAGGAATGGGATAGTGTTGCTGCAATATGTTTATCCATCTCCACAATCATTCTCATTATTCCCTTCTTGATGGTTTGCCAAAAATTGATGATTATATCAATAAAGCCTTGGAATATAAAATGCCGGCTCTGGGCTTGACTGATCATGGCGTGATGTACGGCGCGGTTGAGTTTTACCAAAAATGCAAGGATGCCGGCATTAAGCCGATTATTGGTTGTGAAGCATATGTGGCGCCGCGGGAGCTTTATTTAAAGCATTCTAAAATTGATGATAAAAATTATCATTTAATTCTTTTGGCAAAAAATGAGATCGGTTATAAGAATTTAATGTTTTTGACTACCGTGGCTCATTTGGACGGATTTTATTACAAGCCCAGAATTGATAAAAAAATTTTAAAAGAGAGGTCAGAAGGATTAATTGCAACTTCTGGTTGCGCCAAGGGCGAGATTCCAGTAGCTTTAAAAGAAGGTTTATGGGACAAGGCAGTGGAATTAGTTAGAGAATATCAAGATATTTTTGGTAAAGAAAATTTTTATTTAGAATTGGAATATATTGGCAATGTTCAAGAACAGATTGATTTGAATCAACAACTGAAAAGGTTGGCTAAAAAAACCAAGGCGCCCTTAGTGGCTGGCAGGGATACTCATTATCTAAGTGAGGATGATAAGACTGCCCAAGATGTGTTAGTTTGCGTGCAGACTGGCAAAGTTCTCTCAGATGAAAAAAGATTAAACATGACTGGCGTTGATCTTTCTTTTCTGCATCCCAAGTTAATGGAAGAACATTTTAAAGATGTGCCTGAGGCAATTAAAAATACTGAGAAGATTGCTGCTGAATGTAATGTGAATTTAGATTTAGGTAAATGGCATTTCCCTAAATTTGAACTGCCAGAAGGCGTTAAAGCCGAAGAGCATTTAATTAACATTGCCAATGAAGGCTTGAAAAGAAAAATTCCTAATTATGATAATGAAACCAAGAAAAGATTAGACTATGAATTAGAAGTAATTAATAAAAAAGGTTATGCCCCTTATTTTTTAATCGTTTCAGATATTGTAAAATGGGCAAGAAAAAACGGCATTATCACTACTACTCGAGGCTCGGCTGCCGGTTCGTTAGTTGCTTATGTAACTGATATCACCACTTTAAACCCGCTTGATTACGGTTTGCCTTTTGAAAGGTTTTTAAATCCACACCGACCATCGCCGCCTGATATTGATATGGACTTTGCTGATAATAGGCGGGAATTGGTGATTGATTATACTACCCGCAAGTACGGCTATGAAAAAGTAGCCAGAATTGTAACTTTTGGTACTATGATGGCGCGAGCCGCAGTGCGCGACGTGACAAGGGTTCTGGGCCTTCCTTACTCGTTTGGTGACAAAATAGCCAAGATGATTCCATTTGGCACCCAAGGGTCTCAAATGACGATTAAACGCGCTCTCCAGGAGAATGCTGAGTTAAGGCAGTTGTATGAGACTGATGCTCAAGCCAAACAAGTCATTGATTTGTCCCAAAAGGTTGAGGGTTGTGCTCGCCACGCCTCAGTTCATGCAGCAGGGGTAGTCATTGCCCCCACTCTTTTAACTGATTTTACGCCTCTGCAAAAAGATCCCAGCGGTCAACAAAATATTATTACCCAATATGATATGCGTTCTTGTGAAGCCGTAGGCTTGCTCAAAATGGACTTTTTGGGGATTCGTAATTTATCAATTTTAGGCGATGCGGTTAAGCTCATTGAAAAAACAAAAAACATAAAGATTGACTTGGACAATATCCCTTTGGATGACAAAGAGACTTTTGATTTTATTGCCGCTGGTCATACTTTTGGCATGTTTCAATTGAGTGGGACTGGGATGACAAAGTATATGATGGAATTAAAACCAACAACGATTAAAGACATTATGGCTATGATTGCTTTATTCCGACCTGGACCAATGGAGTCAATCCCTGAATATATTGCCAGAAAGCGCGGACTTAAACCAGTTGAATATTTGGATCCTCAATTAGAGCCAATTTTAAAAGATACTTACGGGGTGATTACCTACCAAGACGATGTTTTGCTGATTGCCATTGAAGTGGCAGGTTACAACTGGGAGACAGTGGACGCTTTTCGCAAAGCTATTGGTAAAAAAATTCCTCAGGAAATGGCAAAACAGGAAAAAGTATTTATTGAAGGTTGTCAGAAACATAGCGGCTGGTCAAAGGAAAAAGCTGAGGAGTTATGGAAGTTGTTTGATCCATTTAAAGGATATGGCTTTAATAAATGCTTGACAGGGGATACGCAAATTGTCAATACCAAGACAGGCGAGATTAAAACCATTAAAGAAATCTATAAACAACAAAAGAAAATAAATACTTTGAGTTTAAATTTGAATAACTATAAGTTAACTTCTAAAAAAACTTTTGAAATTCATAACAATGGCAAAAAAACAGTTTGGCAGATTAAAACCAGGACAGGCAAAAAAATCAAGTCTACGAGCAATCATAGATTTCTAAAACTTGATGGCTGGGCAAAATTATCTGACTTAAAAATTGGTGACAGGATTGCAACTCCCAGAAAAATAAATTATAAAACTAATTACAAAATTGAAAATTTTAAATTGGCAACTTTAGGGTATCTTCTGGCTGAAGACAATTTATGTCATTCCTCTGGAATTTGTTTTCATTCAACTGATAAAAGCGAGTTGGTTGATTATGTAAAAAATATTAAGAAATTTAAAAATATTAAGCCAATTTACAATAAAACTAAAAAAGCAGCTTTGGTCTGCACCGCTCAAATAAATCAGAAAAAGGGCAATGAGTTAATGAAATGGGTTAAAAAATTGAATTTGTGGCATAAAAAAGCTGAACAAAAATTTTTTCCCGATTTTGTCTTTAGATTAAACAAAAAACAGCTGGCTTTGCTTTTAGGCAAAATGTGGCAGGGCGGTGGTTATATCCATAGTTCTAAAGGTGGTCAAATATTTTACTCCACTTCGTCTGAAAAATTAGCTTACCAATTACAGCATTTATTACTTCGTTTAGAAATTATTAGTACAGTTCATGTTAAAAAATTTAAATATCACAGGAGTTGTAAATGTGGTTATAGAGTTAATATTAGTCGTTTTGATAAT
>CAZDKR010000018.1:0-9101 GCA_964506375.1 uncultured Gammaproteobacteria bacterium | reverse complement strand
ATAAATTAGTTTTTGGAATTGATTGTAATCTCTGAATCATGTTTAGATATTCAAATTTTTGCTTTAATGCTCTAGTGTTTTAATGATTTAATTATACAAAACTTCTTTACTAAAAACAAATTAACTCGCTTCTATGCCCAACCACAAATAGTAATGCTAATTGTTTCAAGCCCTATAAATAGGGCTAATAATTTATTATCTTAGGGCCATTTATGACCCTTGATTTTCTCTAGCCCGACCATTTATGGTTGGGCTTTTTAAGGCTTAATCAAGCGGCGATTCAAACAACCTAAAACTCTTTAACATCATATCAAAAGTGGTTTTATAATTTAATTTTCTCTTCAAGCCAATATTATAAGTAATGGTGTAAATATAATTATTGCTAATTAAATAAACATTCAGTTTATCAGGGCTTTTAACACCCAGCCAATTGCCAATCAAAATTTCTTCTAAGTCACTTTCATCAATCCTTGGATTTTGACTAAGATACCAATCTTTTGCAGTTAAATAACCAGCAAAGTTCTTCTGGACAATAACGCCCACAAACTCTCCAGTATTAGAAATAAACATCACATTATCGCCGCTCCCTCCAGATTCGCTTTGCTGCCAGCTTGATGGGTAGTAAATTGAATAGCCATATTTTGAATTAGTAAATATTTTAATCAAATTTGAATCTGCCAACTTGCCTGTGCCACTGCCGGGCACAGTGGGATTGTAAAGATTGGCAACCTCAACCCCGTCATTGTATCCATCGCCGTCACTGTCACTCTTCATTGGATCAGTGCCCCAAATACTTTCTTCAATGTCAGTCAACAAATCAAAATCACTATCCTTTGAAAGGGTGAGTTCTTCTAATTCTGGCCCTTCTTTTGTTTTTTCCTCTTTCTCAACTCCTTCTTTTTCTTGTTCAACTTCTTCAGTTTTCACTTTTGGCCCTGGAAGGCAAACATAATCAGGGCAATGTTTTTTAGGTTGATAATCTCTTAAACACAAATCTTCTAAATGGCAATAATCGCTCAAATTTAGGCATTCTTGTTGGGTGCATAATTCACAATTCAAAGCTGAACACTTTTTTTGTTTCTCTTCATCCTTTGTCTCTTTTTTTACTTCTTCTGGTGTTGCTTTCTTAGTATTATTCGCGACATTCACATTCAAATTTGTATTGCTATTAGTCTGCGGTTCGCCAATACTTTTCAATAACAGCCAACCTCCTAAAGACAATAAACCAATCACCACTACACCAATAACGGCTCCAATTATAATATTTTTTTTAAAGCCAGCCATCTTGCCTAACTTGCCAGTTGGCCGCATGGTGGCTTTTTTAGAAACTAAAAATTTCTCTGGCATTTTATGAATTTTCACTCCAGAAACGTCAACTTGCTTTTCCTCTGTATTCTCTGCTAAGTTAACAGGATCAGCCGCTTCTTTGCCTTTATTTTCTTTTAGCAATTCATTTTCGGTTTCGCCTTTTTCATCTTTAATAAATTGGGGTTTTGGTTTATTTTTAAAGTCAAACATAAGTTACAAAATTAAATATCAAATATTAAAAATCAAAAATACAAACCAAGAATATAAAAACAAAGTTTTGATGCCAAATGATAAATCAAATCCAAATGACAAATGTTAAATTTTGAATTTTGAACTTTGGCATTAAATTGGCGTTTGGATTTTGATATTTGGCATTTTTAAGTTTTTAATATGTATTTTGATTTTTAATATTTTATTTTTTATTTTTTACTCCCCTAATCTAGCACTCCCGGGCCTTAATGGGTCATACCCGTGTTTCACTTCATTGCCATCTTCGTATCCATCTCCGTCAGTATCTGGTTTGACAGGGTCTGAATGATAAATTTCTACTTCTTCAAAATCATTCAAGCCATCGCTATCAGTGTCAACTTGGTTAGGATTAGTTCCTAAATCAATTTCCTGTTCATCTGTTAAACCATCGCCATCAGTGTCCATTACATAAGCCGGCGACTTCTCTTTTGATTCTTTTTCTTTTGATTTTTTCTCTTTTTCATTCGCAGCATTTGCATTGTGCTTAGTAGAATTCGCATTATTAGCATTGGTATTCAAAACATTCAATAAATTTTGTAAACTTCTGTTAAGGTCTTGATTGGTATTTGTATTTGTCCGATGAGATTTTTTAAAATATTGATAAGCAAAAACTCCAGTTAAGCCAAGAATAGCCACAATTAAAATGATTAAAATAATCATAAAAATTTTATTTGGCTTTTTATCAGCAACTTGGGGAAGCGGCGGGGGTGTTGGCGTTGAAGGCGGGGAAACCTCAGACGCCAAACCGGGCCTTGGTGCAGCCGGTTTATTCATACTGGGCACCTGAGGAGCTTCTTTTAAGTCAGGTCCTTTGTTGTCTGCTGTTTCTGAATCAAGTTTTTTAACTGGTTGGCCACTGCCATCTGTCCCAGCCAAAATATCTTCTACTGGCCCTTTATTCCCGGCTAATTCGTGCTTTGGCTTATTTTGGACTTGCCCATCCTTACCAATAGGTGGCTCAACTTTTTTAAAAGGAAAACTTTTGTCTTGGTTTTGGTCCAAGTCATTGTCTGGTGGTTGGTTTTGTGATTTGTTGTTGAACATAAGTTTATAAAATTAAATATTAAAAATAAAAGATAAAAAACACAAACCAAAAACTTTAAAACATTAAAACAAAAAGCAAGATTTTAAGGTAGATATTTTAATGTTTTTATGTTTTTTTATGCCTTAATGAAAGTTTTTAAGTTTTTAATATGTGTTTTTGGTTTTTAATATTTTATTTTTGGTTTTTCTACGGTCCTATTGAAAAATCTTGGCAACTATTATCCTTAACCCAATTTGCGTCCATATTAGCCCAATCGTGCTCTTCATATTCCATATTAACATACAATCGGTAGGTTTGACCAGCGTCTTCTGTTACATATTGATAAATATGCGAACCTTCAGGGCAGATAAAATTCTTGTCTGCGTCATTCCAGCAACTTCCCTGGTCATATTTCTCATTTTCAGTCTCGTCAGATACGCAAGGCAAATTGAATTCATTAATCGGGTCAACTGGCAATGATTTACCTAATTCAGGTCCCAAAGTTTGTGTCCAAGACGGCCATTTAGAAGTTGAGTGTCCAATTTCAAAAGTCCCGGCTTCAAGTTTGGGATAATTGCCATTAGTATTATAATAATCAATTAGATATTTCCTAATCGCGCTTAAATCAGTAATTCTTTTAGTATCTCTGATTAATTTGGATTTGTCATCTTTGTCTGATATGTTAATGTTAAAAGTCCAGTTTGCTAGTAATTTATTATAAATCTCTACGGTTTCAGCAGAAGCGTTTTCGTTGTATGATATCAGATAAATATTAGTATGCAATTCTTCTGGTGGATTATTGTCAGCTAAAGTAACAGCTGCCACATAAACAGAACGGCCGTCGCGAATCGCTTCATAATCGTCAACTTGCAGACCGCCTGGCGAACCCTTAGCCAGCCAGTTCTGGGAGTCATACCAGGTATAGGGTGATAGATGATCTGGGTTATCAAAAATTCTAACCCCAATAGCATCGGTTGATTCGTCATCCCGGAGCAAAAGGTATTCTCGCAAAACACATATACCGCCATCAGGGCAAGTATTACCAGCGCCGCATCGCTGGCCGTCAGCTGAACCACCACGACAAATTGGACCAACAGGCCGCGGAGGATAACTTAAAGCCGGCAAGTCATCATCAAAACCAGGAGCGCCTTTATCCCGGCAATAAAATAAGGAAAAGTTGGCATAATCATTATCATCTATATAAGGAAAATCTCTTAAAGAAGGCCAGGGATTCTCGCACATAAAATTAGTGATTGAAACGCTCGCACTTGCACTGCCATAGTCAATCCCGTCATCAGGATTTGGGTCAGAAGCGGTTACAGTCACAACTGCATTGCCATTAATTGGCTCAGGGGTAAGATAAATATTATTAACATCCGTGGCTGATAAATTGATTAAATCATTAGGATCATTTTCTTTCCATTGATAAGCAGCAACTAAACTATTGGCCGGGACAGAAGCGTCCTTTGCATAAGCAATGTATTGATGCTGATTGCCGCTTACTCCGCTGTTAACATCATCAGGACAATCATCTCTGCCGGCGCAAGTAAAATAATCGCTTGTTTTCTTGGTTCCTGGAGGATTAATAATTACATCTACATGATCAATTTGGCAAATTTCTTGACCGGTTGTAAAATTCCAAGAATAATCTTGCGCCATTGCTACTCCATATTTACTCTTAACACCGTCGGGCGCGCCTTTAATTGTCACCCTGTAATTAGTAGGATAGTGACATGATGAATTCGTGCCGTCGCCATAAGGAATAGTGCAAGCCACTTCACCTGCCACCACACATTCACAACCATTAGGATCAGTACAGTTGCTGCTAATATTACAAACTTTATTGCCTAAAATTTCATCTGGAACAAAATCAACCCGGGTAGCTTTATATTCACACTCGCTTTCTCCTTGGGAAATTAAACAGACTGTGCGACCGCCGGTTTGACATTGACAACCATCTTCTTTCTCGCAGGTGGCCGCAATACTGCAAACATTATTTATATCATAACTAGAAACCCTCCCAGGAATTTGACACCAATTATTTTCTTGGGCAAGAACTTTTTTTATCAACTTAGCAATCTTGTAAAACATTTTCTTAAAAAAATTTGAACTTTCTGGCGCCAAAGCAGTGGAACAACCACCGGGATCATATGCTTCTAAAATTATATTGTCACGCAAAGACCCCTTGTCCATTAACTGATCAAAAGTAGAGGAGATCAAAACATTGCGGCAAACATTAGTGCCCGCGGGCTCAAACCCTGACACAAAAGGCGCAGGCGCCGCCTCGCATAAACAAGTGTTAGGGTTGCAAATCGGATAACGGGGATCATTGCATAAATTATTGTTAGGCTGGCATTGGGGAGTCTCATCATCTGAATCACAGGTTTGTGCTCCACCAACTTCAAATAAGAGGCTGTTGGAAGGGCACTCGTCTACTTCAACATAAACTCCCCCTGTTTGAGCCCCAGCCGGCACTTCGGTTTCAATCTTGTCGTTCTGCCACAAGGTTGAACCAGTATTAATATTTGGGGTAAAAATAACACTATCTTCATCTTCTCCAAAATTTTCTCCTGTCAAAGTTACATCTTGGCCTTCAAGGCCGCTTTGTGGGGATATTGAGCAGAGGCCTGGCGCTCCGGAAGGTGGCACTGGGATACCCGAAAGGCAATCATTTATTACCATAAATTCTGTTGAGTTGCTCTCCAAGTCGTAGTCAGTAGTAACTTGAACTGGGTATCTGCCAGTATCTATCTCCGGTACCTCTACTATTATTTCTCTGTTATTCCAAGAAATACCGCACGGATAAAGAGCTTCCTGCTTACCAAAATTTACTTTTCCGTTTCCTTTTTGACTCCCAAAATGACAGCCCTCAACCGTTACAAATCTGCCCACTGGCCCTTGGTTTGGGCTTAAATTATTAATCACAGGCGTGCATTTGTCTAAAGTTAAATCACACACACTTCCAGGACACTCGTCTATGCCGTCATGATTAGGGTCATGACAAACATCAGGATTAAAGGCACAAGAATCAAGGTTAACGATCAACAAAGCGCGGCCGCTAACATCATCTGGGGTAATGGCAGAAATATTGGTTCTGCCTTCTCCTTGGACAATAGCCGTTTCCTGATTAGAAGTTGAGCCTGAAACGATAGCCACTCCTGTATTAGACGAAGCCCATTGCCAGGTTAATCCGCTAACTACCAGCTCTGTGCAGTCAGCTGACATTGGTGTGGCAGTATAGTCTATCTTGTCACCTAACGCGTTTGAATAAAACAAGCCAGGGCTAACTAAAACATTTTCCACTGGGCAAACGCCGCGACTTTGATCATTATAAGTCTTAAAAACCCAGCTATATGGATTTTCTAAAACACTACCATCAATTCCCTGGGCATTATTTACAGTCACTACATAAAAGCTTTCTGGTTCAAAGTTTTGGTCAGGAATAAACTGAAACATTGAAGAAGATGAATTAAAATCTAAAACGTTAAAACTGCCGTCCACTTCTACTCTACTACCTACTCCTTGGCACGGATTAACCTCTGGTCCAACGCATTTTTCTACTTTTAAATCCAAACTGCTTGGTATTATAAACCTATCAAAACGGGCTGAAATCAAACTATTCAAGCACACATTGCCTGAATTAGGATAAGGGTTGGGTGATGGATAAACTTCAACATTGCCATTTGTTTGGTCAATAAGGCAACGATTATCTTCAACCAGATGCAAAAACTCTTGGCCAGGCGGATTTTTGCAAAAACAATTTAACTCATCACAAACAAGGCCTGGGGCGCAATTCAAATCAAATGCCAAGCACATATCCGGCGATCCCGAACACGGCTTGCCAACACCGCAGGAAACGTCAAAAAGAAGCGGATTGCTTTCATTGCCACCTGCCATAACCGCTACTTGCCCGTCAATCGCGCCTAACGGAACTGATAATGATATTTGTTCATTGCTCCAGTTTTTAACATTTTCATCCGGCACCCTCAAACTCCCTGATGAAAAATCAATATGATTTAAATCAGAAGACCTTCCGCCAACGCCGGGGTCAGGACCAAATCTAATGCCATTTAAGCTTACCCCGTCTTCGTGACAAGCCGCGTTGGGTGTAATTGACCACAAGCACGGGCCCTTGGCAGGCATACCTGCGTCTAACCTAAAATTATATTCATTGCTCTCTAAAATCCCAATAGGTGCTCCATAATCCACGCTTACTTGAATCGGGTATTTCTTATCCTTTTCTAAGCCTGTAGGTTCAGGTATGGTTGTGGCAATACTTCTATCAGTCCAAGCAGTAGAAGCGACTACTAACCCTTGGCCATTAAAAGTTATATTATCACCAGTTCCTTGGCCATTGTCATCTGGGTCAAAATACCTGCCAAAGACTGTGATGCATTCGCCGTCAGTCCCGTGATCCGGGCTGATTTGGGTAATTACTGGCGCGTTGGCGCATTCTTCCGCTGATTTAACTATAAAATGCCATGGACCCTGAGAAGGTTCGTTGGCTGGTGGCACATCCCCATAATTTAAATGCTCGCCTTGCTGGTTGATAACCAAATTAGTATTAACTCCCACAGAATAAGTGGTGCCAACATTTAAATTAACACTGGTTGGCAAGAATTCATAAGTTTTGCAAAAATCATTCGGATCAGCTGGCGCGCCCGGGTAATCGTCAACCACGCGAAGATTTCTGGAAACAAAAGGAGAAAGACTTCCGCCAGTAACATAACCGCCGCCTTGAGACAAAACTGCGCAACTACCATTAGCCGGGTTATACATTGAAGTATTAAATACAATAAAAACACTAGTGTCAGGGCACGCATTTTCATAGCCGTTTCTTGGATAAATGGTTTTAACTCCTGGCGCAGTATCATTAGTTTGGAACCTCCAGATTTTTGGACCAGCCATTGAATTGTTGCACAAATCCTGAATGCCATTAACTTCAATTTGATACCACTGAAACGGTTCTAAAATTAAATCATAAATTTCAAAACCATTGCCCTGGGGGTTAACATCTATAAAATAATTATTAGGATCAATCCTTTCACCTAAAGTTCCAGTACTATCAGGATTACCAGGATCCACTCCTTCAACTTTAGTAATAATAGCACTTTCACTGCCCACTGACCAAGGCGCGATGGCTTCAGAAAATCTAACCCAAATAATTGGTTTTAAATTAACATTTCTGTCTGGGTAATCAGGATCTTTTTGATTGCTGATTGGGTAAGTTGAGGTGATTTCTGGCGGCACATCATCCAAAGTTGTGCCTGTTTGAAATATCCAGCGGTATTCAGTACCAGCATCTGTGCATCCTGGAATCGGGTTTAAACCACTGCCACAGCCATCATTAGGGTCAATAGCTAAGCCAGTGGTATCAGAAATCGTCTTAGGAATAATTAAACGATAATAATTATTTGGTTTAAATAAATATTCATCAACCTGGCCTGCTGTATCTGCGTCAGGGTTCTGGTGGGTAAAGCTAACTGACCTGCCTTTAACTGTCCATTCACTACCTGAACCAGTTGGCAAAGAGCCAGAATAAACCACCGGATTAAGCAACGGGCTTGGGGTTTGAGGGTTGGCGCAAGCTGGGTCAGTGCCGCAATCTTCAATTCTTAGACTGCTGTCATTAACTGAGGATTCAATAGTGCTTGCATCAACATAGTGATTAAAATTAATCACTACTGAACTGCATAAATGCACATCTTCATTATATTGAGGCGGATTACCGCAACTGGTGACAATTGTGTTGACTTTAAAAATATTTTGCGGCAAGCCTCCGCATAAAGCCTCAGTATGGCATAAATTAGGATTATATTCGGTTCTGCCTTGGCTATTACAATAAACATTACAGGCAACACAAGAATTTGCCGGCGAGC
This sequence comes from uncultured Gammaproteobacteria bacterium, assembly GCA_964506375.1. Classification (GTDB taxonomy): domain Bacteria; phylum Patescibacteriota; class Patescibacteriia; order UBA2196; family UBA2196; genus CAZDKR01. Next base: position 641 of record CAZDKR010000018.1, on the reverse strand, counting down.
ACGGCTGGCCGTAATTATTACCGTTTCCGGCTATCCTATTCTGCAAAACCTTAAACACATACGTTACAATGGCAAAAGACAATACAATAATTACCAGCCCAATCAAAGCATTGATTAAAATTTTCTTGGCTTTGTCAACCTGTTTGGTATTGCCGCCGGCAGTCATCCATAAATAACCAGCATAAATAACTAAAATTATGGCAACTAAGGCTAAAAATCCTAATGCCCAGTTAATAATTTTGATAATTGTCATTATCAAATCAACATTTTTCGGCAGATTAACATTCTCAACTTTTTCCTGACCGAATGGATCTTGGGCCTGAGTAGCACTTGTATTAAAAACAAAAAAGACAGCAAAACAAATGCTGACTAAAATCATAGATAAAAAAATTATCTTTGTTTTTGGAGTTACATCGAGCATGGGATAATTTTTAGAAATCTGTTAATAAGAAATAAGAAAAAAGTTAAAGAAATCAGAAGAATGAAATCAGTAGCGAAATAAGAAATAAGTAATAAAGGTGTGTAAAGTCAGTTATATGAAAATGGAAATAAATTAATAAATCAAAAGCATAAAATAAGGATTTAAAAATATTTTTTCTGATTGCTAATCTCTTTCTTCATAACCAATTTCTTATTTCATA
>CAZDKR010000017.1:0-9302 GCA_964506375.1 uncultured Gammaproteobacteria bacterium | reverse complement strand
GCAAGCAAAACCACTGGCAACAGGTTCAAGCAAGGTTGCAAAGTTGCGCCAATCAAAAATCTCTGTTCAAAGAAACAGAGATTTTTGATTTAATACCAGGGTGTTTTAATTAAATATTTGAAAACTCAATTAAAAGAAATAAATTGAAAATTAAGCAAAACGCCAAGGAGAGTTTGTTGTCTTTTCTTAGCGCCCCAACAACTCGCCTTTCTTTCACTTCGCCTTCCCGTCCACCATATACATATTAGCCACTTCCTTGCTAATCAACTTTTGTTTAACTAATTCTTCTAAATTCTGGTCCATGGTCATCATTTCTTTATCAGCCGAGGTTTGGATAACGCTTTTGATTTGAGCGCTTTTATTTTCTCTAATTAGATTGGCAATTGCCGGGGTGTTAATCATAATTTCTCGGGCAGCAATCCGACCGCCTCCCTGCCTAGGCAACAGTTGTTGGGCAATTACCCCGCTTAAAACCATAGATAACTGAATTCTAATTTGATCCTGCTGGTAGGGCGGGAAAACATCAATAATCCGGTCAATGGTTTGAGACGCGTTATTGGTATGCAAGGTAGCAAGAACCAAGTGACCAGTTTCAGCTAAGGTTAAAGTGGTGGCAATGGTTTCTAAGTCCCGCATTTCACCGACCATAATTACATTAGGATCCTGCCTCAAAACATGTTTTAAGCCTTCGGCAAAAGACAAAGTATCAGTCCCAATCTCTCTTTGCCTAATAATTGACTTGATAGGTTGAAAAATAAATTCAATTGGGTCTTCTAAAGTCACGATGTGGACCGACCTCTCGCTATTAATTAAATTAATCATTGCCGCCAAGGATGTTGATTTGCCGCAGCCAGTAGGACCAGTTAAAAGTATTAATCCTTGTTTTTTTCTGGTTAACTCATAGACTACCTCAGGCATTAAGACCTCTTCCATAGTGGGAATTTTGGCTGGTATTATCCTGGCAACTAACCCCAAATTCCCTTTTTCAAAATGACAATTAATTCTGAATCTTGTTTTATCTGGAATTTCATACGAAGTATCTAATTCTTTTTCATTAATTAATCTTTCTTTTTGCCGGGAAGACAAGATTTGAAAAATTAAATCCTGAACCGTCTTTTTTGTTATTGGCGGCGCGTTTTTAATAATTTTCAGTTCTCCATCAACTCTCAAAATGGGCGGCTTGCCCACCATAATGTGAACATCAGAAGCATTTTTTAAAACTGCTTCTTGAAAAATTTCTATTAGGGTCATATGATTTTTTTATTTGCCCAATAAGCGACTTTGCGACTATGTTTTTGCGCCATTCCAAATTTGTTCTAACACAACACAGCAACATAAGGAATGGCAGTTGCGCTGATGCAATGCAAAAGGCAAATATAAGAGTTTTATTATAAAAATGAAAAAATATTTTTTAATGTCTTTTGCGTTTCTGGGGTGACCGACGGGAATTGAACCCGTATCACTAGTTCCACAGACTAGTGCTCTAACCGTTGAGCTACGGTCACCATATATGGAAAAAACTTAATAACTGGGACACAAATAAATTTTAATCGCCAATTATAACTTTAATTATCAGCAATTGAAGCTTGGAAGTTGAAAGTCTTGTCATTTCTTTTAGCCGCTCACCACAATGCCAGACCTTTCCAAATCAAACTCCAAGTGATTAAGACGCAAAACACAATTGGGTTTCATAGTAATTCTGCATATATTCAAAAACAAACTAACATACAGGCAGTCGGCAGGTAACTAATTTTAGTTTAACATTCATTAATATTGTTTGTCTATGGTTTATCAATTTATCTAAAAAGCAATATATCTTTTGTCTAAAAAGGCAAATTGGGTATTGTGTTTTATTATTAATTTTTAGCTGCAATCAAACCAATTTTTTCCTTGACTCCTTTTATGGTTTGAGAAGCAATTTGTTGTGCCTTTTGCCGACCAGTTTCCAAAATTTTCAAAACATATTCTTTGTCTTTTAACAACTTATTTCTCTTTTCTTGAATTGGCTTTAAGCTACTAATAATTACATTAGCTAACATTGGCTTAAATTTAGAATATTGCAACTCGCCATTTTTATAATCTTCCTCAAATTTAGCCACAATATTTTCATCATCTACAAAAGCCGCGAATATATTTAATAAATTTCTGCCTCCGCCCACTTTGCCTTTTTTGCCTCCAGTATCAGAAACTGCTTTAGAAATTTTTTGTTTAATTTCATCAGGCGAGTCTCCCAAAGCAATATATGACTTTGGCACTGATTTGGACATTTTTTTAGAAGGATCAGCCAAAGACATAATTCGGGCGGCTTTGTTTAACTTGGCTTCTGGCTGAATAAAATATTCTCCAAATCTGTTATTAAACTTTTTAACGATGGTTCTGGCAAGCTCAAGGTGCTGTTGCTGATCTTCGCCTACCGGCACCACTTCAGCTCTGTAAAGCAAGATATCAGCTGCCATAAGAACTGGGTAATCAAGCAAACCCATATTGATATTGCTCTTTTGCCTTTGCGCCTTATCTTTATATTGCGTCATCCTTTCTAACTCAGAAACAGGGGTTATGCAGTTTAAAATCCAAGCCAACTCTGTATGTTCAGGAACCTGCGATTGGATAAAAAGAATTGATTTTTCAGGATCAACGCCGCAAGCTAAAATATCTACTGCAGTATTAAAAATTTGTTCTTGCTTCTCCTTGGGATCAAAATCCTCTGTAATTGAATGATAATCAACCACGCAAAAAATTGAATTATACTCATTCTGCAATTCAGCCCACTGTTTTAAAGCGCCTAAATAATTGCCAATATGCAATTCGCCAGTTGGCTGTACGCCGGAAAATAATGTCTGACTCTTTTCTTTCATATAGTTAGTCACGTCTAGGTAACCTGTCCATTTTTTAAAATAAATGGAGGCAAATAAAAAATTAAGCTTATGTTTAAATTTTATATTATTAAAACGATTTTGTAAATTAAAACCATTTTTACTTGTTAATTTGTTAATTTTTACACCTCTATCACAACAGGCAGGATCATCGGCCGTTTTTCAGTTTTAGAATAAACAAACTGGCCCAAGTCATTGCGAATTTTATTTTTTAAATAAACGTCCTGAAGGGGCAACTTGGGGTCCCGTCTCTCAACTATCTTTTTAACTTTTTTCCTAATCTCCTCAATCAATCTTTTATTTTCTTTTAAGTAAACAAAGCCGCGGGAAATTATATCAGGATTATGAGTTAATTTGCCAGTTTTTCCCCTAACTGTGGCTACCACCACAATCATACCATCTTCAGCTAAAATCTGGCGGTCGCGCAAGACAACATTTTGTAAATTAGAAATTCCCAAACCGTCAACAAAGACAGGATCAGCAGGAATTTTTTTATCCAATATCTTGGCTGAATGTTTGGTAAACTCAATTATTGAGCCATTATCCGGGACAAAAATATTTTTACCCTGGCGGTGCCGACAAGCAAGTTTATCTTTATAGCCCAATCCCTTAGCCAACTTAGCTGCTTCTTTTAACATATAATGGTGGGCATAAACAGGAATAAAGTAAGTGGGGTTAATTTGTTTTATTATCTCTTTAATATCTTCAACATTGGCATGGCCTGAGGCGTGAACATCCATAATGTCAGAATGAATAACATTGTCACATTGGCGGTAAATTATATCTTTAAGCCGCTGAACAGTTCTTTCATTGCCTGGGATGACAGAAGAAGAAAAGATTACTGTATCGTCTTTTTGGAATTTGAGGTAGCGATGCTCGCCATTGGCCACTCGAGCCAAGACCGCATTTTCTTCTCCTTGGGCGCCAGTACAAATAACTACTATTTTATTGTCCGGAAAATCCTTGATTCTGGAAATATCAATCAAATTTTTTAAATTAAATTTTATATAACCTAACTTTTTGGCTATTTCCACATTTGTTTTCATACTAAGACCGTCAACAGCCACTTTCTTGTCGTACCTCTCTGCTATCTCCAAAATAATTTTTATTCTTTCAATCATTGAAGAGAAAGTGCCAATAATCACCCTGCCAGGCGCGCTTTTAATAATATTTTCAATATTTTGGTACATTTCTTTTTCTGTTACCGGTCGTTTAGTATTAGTAGCACCCAAACTTTCCAGCATTAAAATAGTTGGCTTTCTTAATTGAGACAGTTTTTTATAATTGATTTCTTGCTTACCTTCCAATGCCCCGTGTTCAATCATCCAGTCACCAGGATGAATAACTGTGCCGATTGGAGTTTCTAAAACAACGCCCAAAGCATCCATAATACTATGTGAAACTGGAAAAAATTTAGTTTTAAATCTGCCTAATTTTAAAACCTCCTGAGCGGAGTTGACTGTTTTAATATTCAATGTCTTGGCACTTCCTTTTTTATAATCTTCTTGCCGCGCCTTAATCATATGCACAGTTAATTTGCTGCCAACAATTAATGGGTTGCCAAGCTTGTCAATCAAAAGTGGGGTGGCGCCAATGTGGTCTAAGTGGCCATGGGTAAAAATCACGGCCCTAATATCCTTTTCTTTGCCTCTTAAATACTCTGTGTTAGGAATAATATAATCAATACCAGGCATATCTTCTTCTGGAAACTGGAGCCCCATATCAACAATAACAATATCTGACCCTTGTTTATTAGGAGTTAGATATTCAAAAACTGTCATATTTCGACCCACTTCTTCACAACCGCCCAAGGGGATAATTCTTAATTTTTCACTCTGTCGGGCATTTTTTCTTTCTTCATAAGCATACCGCGACAGCCGCTCCTTAATGGAAACAGCTTTTTTCTGCTGTTTTTTTCTTATTCTATTCTGAGCGCTTGGAACCCGGGATTGTTTTGTTGTCTTTTTCATGTTTTTTGCAAATTTAAAATTTTAAATCCAAAATTCAAAACTTTTTAACTAGCTAATTTTAAATCTAAATGTTACTAAGACTTTCGCGTTTGACTAACATTTGTCATCCTGTCCCGAGTGCTCGGGACAAAAGTTATAGTTATTTTAGGTTTTGATATTCAAAATTTGTAAATCACAAATGCCGGAGGAGAGATTTGAACTCTCACCCCGTTAAACGGGACAGCGCCCTGAACGCTGCGTGTCTACCAATTTCACCACTCCGGCTTACTAGTTCTGACTGACCACTGACCCAAGCACTTGGGGCTTCTTAAAATAAGCACTTCGCGCACTCTTCTGCGTATATCTGCGTTGTCATCTGCGTAAATCTGCGCGCCTGCTGCGCGGATAAACGCGGATTAACGCAGAAATTTAAATTATTGGAATTTTGATATAATAAATTAACGCGAGAACGATCGTTTTGTCTTAATGTACCAATTAGTTATATTGGCAAACCTGTCAGCTGGCACAGAAATATTCTTTGTTTCAATGCCTTTAATACGGCTACTGACAGGATAAAGGTATTTGGGTGTGTACAAAAAAATGGCTGGTAGGTATTGGTTTAAAATATTCTGAAAATGAACATACTTGTCATGTCGTTTTTTAGGATCAGAGATTTGTCTGGCTTGTTCTAAAACCTTGTCCGCGTCTTTGTTAATAAAATTGGATAAATTCAACCCAGCTTCTCCAGCTTGGGAAGAATGCCAAAAAGGATATGGATCAGGATCAATGCCCACTATTTCGCCAAAAAGCAAAACTTCAAAATCCCTATTTTTAATAATTTCTGATTTGATTATCCCTGGTTCAACTAAATTGATCTCTGTTTTTACCCCAACCGCTTGCCACATCTTTTGAATTACTTGGCTGGCTAAATAATTTTCTCCCTTGTTAACTGTGGTTAAAACAATTTTTAATTCCTTGTCTCCTTTTTTTCTAAACGGTTCATCGTCTTTCTTTAAATAGCCTGCTTCATCAAGCAATTTTTGGGCTTTGTCCAAATTGTATTCGTATTTTTGAATATTCGGATGATAACCAATAAAACCGGGTAAAATGGGCGCGTGAATGACTTCACCCTCAGTTTTTAAGGCCTGGTTAATAATTTCCTGTTTGTCAATAGCATGTGCCAAGGCATACCTTACTTTTAAATTTTTTAAAGCCTCATTTTTCTCCTGATTAAAGAAAAGAGCGGTATATTGAGGTAATTGCAGGGAATAATAATTAATATCTTTGCGAGAACTAAGCTCTGCCTTTAATTCTTTAGGCAAATAACTCAAACCATCTAAATTGTGGTTTTTTAGGGCCTGGCAAGCGCTTTTGAAATCAGGATAAAATTTAAAAATGATTTTCTCTAAATATGGCGGTTTAGCATAATACTTTTTGTTTTTTACTAAAGTATATGATTTAATATTGCCTAACTTATCTTTAACAAGCGATTTAAATTTAAAAGGGCCAGAACCGATTGGTTTTAAGTTATAATCAGCTAAAAAGGCGTTGGCTGGAACAACTTCTTGCCAAATATGTTGAGGCAAAATCCCAACAGTTAGGTTTTCAAGAAAAGGCGTGTAAGGCTTATCTAAAATGAACTTAACGGTTGAATCGTCAACTTTTTCCACCTTAACCTTGTCAAAATTTTGGCTAAGCGTGCTTTTAAATTCAGGGTTTTGAATGGTTTGGAAAGTAAAAACGACATCATCAACTGTTAAAGGCTCGCCGTCATGCCAAGTTAAATTTGGTTTTAATGTGAACGTATATGTTCTTTGGTCATTTGAAATATCCCAATTCTCTGCTAAATCAGGCACAATATTTTGTTGCTTGTCTATCCTAACCAAACCTGAGTAGATAAGCTTGGTTAAATCCTGATCAACTTGATTTAAAGAAGCATAAAGCGGGTTAATAAACTTTGGCAAGCCAACCAAGCCTTCAGTGTAAATGCCGCCATTTTTAGGCACAATATATGTATGGGTAAAATATAAATTGGCTGACAAGGCGATTAGTGCAATAAAAGTAATAAAAAATAAAATTTTTATCCTTAGCCTTTCCTGTGGCGACAAAACAACCGGTAAATATTTTAACTGCCTAAAATTGGGCCAGCGTTTTTTGGCCAATGAGGTAAGCAGCTTCTGATCTAATTTATTCTGTTCTTCAAAGCCGTTTTTCTTTTTGGCAAAAGCAAAAATTTTGGCAAAGACATTTTGCCAGGAATTTTTTAAAAAGTAAAACTTAGCCAAAACCTTTTTTAGATTTTCTTTAAAATGGTCAAGCCATTGAGGTGGCATATATAAGGAGAAATAAAATTAGTTGTTGGAAAATGGAAATTAGTAATAAAACTGGAGATTAGCGTTTCTTTTATTCTCTAAAACACCCTTGCCCATTTTCCAATTCCTAATCCTAAATGCCCAGAGCAACTGATTTCCAATTCTAATCACCAATTTCTTAACTTTATGACACAAAAAAATTGCTGGAAGCAATGTTGCAAAAGATTAAAGGGCAACTCTTAAGACACCAAGTCCTAAGAACAAAACAGCCAAAATTATAGTCAGAATAAAAATTGTTTTCTCTGCTCCTCTTTTAGTCAAGTAAATATTGCCTTCGCCGCCAAAGGCAGTGCCGAGTCCAGAACCGCGCTGCTGAAGTAAAATAAAAATAATGAGGAGTACAGCGGTGATAGTTTGGGCGTAGTTGAGAAAATTAGTCATATTTTTACTTTTGCTGTAGTTTTATCCTAAGAAATCCTAATAATTCAAAACAGTGAAAAATCCCGCAGCAAATAGTATATTTTCATAAAACATAAAAACATTAAAATTTTTACTTGCAACTTCTTGTTTTAATGTCCTGACGTTTTTATGTTTTAATAACTTGTGGTTATTGTAGCAGGTATTGCCAAAATGTCAATAATAACATAAATAACACAGCGCGTCATTTCTTCACCTTCTCAATCACCTCCACAGGCGTGGGATCTGTATTATTCAACATAGCAAGATAAAAACTTACCCAGTCACCTAAAAGCAAAAGTGAAAGTTTTTGAGAAAAAATGCTTTCACCGGCTGACTCAATTATTTCATACCTGATTTTTTTCTCGTCCAAGATGTTTTTAAACTTGTTAAACTGGCTAACAAGTTCAGGTGGATCAAAAGAATTCTGGAGAATTAAATAAATTAAGTCATCAGCAAAGCGAGCTGGAAATTCAAAACCTTGAATAGCATTGTGCATTGCTTCTGGCAAAAATTCAACAAAAGTAAATTTTTTAGCATTTTCGTTAAATTGTGTTTTCCAACGCCAAGCCACTGATTTTAAAATACCAGAAGCAACAATGATTGGCAACCTATCAAAACAGCAGTAAGATAAATTTTTAGCCAGATTGTTTTCTGTTTCAACTTCCGGCACCAATTCCTTATTTAGCCTTTTTAGCAATCCTAAAGCTGGATGTATTTCATAATTAATAATTTTTAACTTATTAAGCAGCCCGAATACTGCCCCAAACTGGTAGCCCAGGCTGGCTCGCGGCGGAGCCTGCGTGTCATAGTCAAAAACAATGGCAGCTTCCTTGGCGCCTAGTTTTTCCAGCTCGCCGCGCTCAGCTATAATAAAAATTTTAGCTTCTTGCTCTGCTGCGCACTTAAAAGCCGAAATTGTTTCCTGAGTCTGCCCAGAATGGCTGGTTAAAATAACCAAACTTTCTTTATTAACCCATGCAGGAATACTGTAATCACGGACAACTTTCATTGGAATTCTCTTGTCCCGCAAAGGCAAGTTAGTAATTAAATGGTTAGCTAAGGCAGATCCGCCCATACCGCATAAACAAATGTTTTTAACCTGCTTCCAGCTTGGCGGTAAAGAAATTTTTTCTATCTTTTTTAAAGAAGAAGAAATCTGAACTGGCAACTCTGAAATAAACCCAGCTAAATTGGATTTATCAAGGGCTTTGATAAGTTCAGGTTTGTCTAAAGTAGTCATAAATTTCACAAAAACCAAAAAACATTAAAATGTTTTTCTATTAATCAATTGTTTTATACTGATTTAATTATACAACTCCTTAGCGCAACAAGCAAGATGTTGCCTATGCATCTCATTATGGATAAACACAAATTGCCACATTTTCCCTTGTCGTCTAAAAATCGCCGATCGGACCAAATTAGACGACAAAATTTTTTAAGCAAAAAACACTGGAACACTGAAGCATTTAAGCACTTAAACACTAAAATACTGAAATACTGAAACAAGAAAGCAAAAAAGGCGAAAAAAGCTGTTTAAGAATTAAGGATAATTAAAAATCAAAAATCAAAAATAAAAAATAAAAGATTAAAATTAAAAATTTAAAAATTAAAAATTATTTAAAAATTATAAAATTACAAAATTAAAAATTATCTAAAAAGGTGTCGTCTAAAAATCAGCGGATCGGACCAAATTAGACGACAAAATTTTT
>CAZDKR010000016.1:6488-9585 GCA_964506375.1 uncultured Gammaproteobacteria bacterium | reverse complement strand
AGGAGGAATTATGAAGAAATTACAAGGAAAATTCATTGCTTTTGAAGGGATTGATTTTTCTGGGAAAACCACCCAACTTGAATTACTTGCAGAAAGGTTAAAGGGTTTGGGTTTAGATATTTTCGTAACCAAAGAACCAGGCAGTCCGCATTTTGAGATTACTCAAAAGTTAAGAAGGATATTGTTAGATAAAAAGAATAAGCAGATTGTCTCACGGGCCGAATTAGCCATTTTTTTTGCTGACAGAGCTCAGCATATAATGGAAGAAGGGGGAGTTGGCGAACAACTACAACAAGACAAGGTTGTTTTAACGGACAGAGGATATGGTTCAACTTTTGCCTACCAAGTTTTTGGCCGACGGATAGGCAACTTGTATTTTATTAACCAAATGAATAATTTTTTTAGTTATGGTATTTGGCCAGATATGAATATCTTGCTGGATTTGCCGGTAGAAGTTGCGCAAAGCAGGATAAGAAGTGAAAAGAATAAAAGTCGGTTTGACAAAGAAAATCTTGAATTTCACCAGCGGGTTAAAGAGGGTTATATACAGTTAGCCACAAAGATTGAACCAGAAAGATGGATGATTTTTGACGGCACAAAACCTATCGAAGAAATAGCTGATGAAATTTTTGAAAGAGTTTGTAATTGGTTAAAGGAATTTTTAATCCTTTGTTAATGGAAATAAGAGGGTAAAATTTAAGCTCGCGAAATTTAACGCGGGCTTTTTTTTATTTTTATTTTATGTTAAATTTAATATATAGAATAAAGTTAAATTAATAAACATTAATTTCAAGGACTCTGATGTCGCGTCGAAGGACGAGTGATCCCGAGGAAGTAGAACGTTTCGGTTTCACGGGATTCCTCACGGAGCTTGTTTTGGCGTTGGGCTCGGGATAAGCTTATATGAAATACCAACCAACCATTGGCTTAGAAATCCATGTGGAATTAAAAACCAAGACCAAAATGTTTTGTGGTTGCGCCAACGAGACATGGAAGATTGGCGTGGAAGAAATAGAACCGAATACAAATGTCTGTCCGGTGTGTTTAGGTCATCCTGGCACATTGCCGGTGATTAACAAAAAGGCGGTTGAGTCAGTTATTAAAGCTGGCTTGGCTTTAAATTGCCAAATTGCGGAGAAATCAAAATTTGATCGTAAGAATTATTTTTATCCAGATTTGCCAAAGGGATACCAAATTTCTCAATATGATCAGCCACTTTGCTTTAATGGATATTTAGAAATTGATGACCACCGCATTGGTATCACGCGCATCCATTTGGAAGAAGATACTGGGAAATTAACACATATCAAGGACGGCAGCTTGGTAGACTACAACCGCGCTGGCGTGCCGTTAATGGAGTTGGTAACCAATCCTGATATTACATCAGGCAGACAAGCCAAAGAGTTTTGCCAAGAATTGCAAGCTATTTTTAGAGAGTTAAATATTTCTGACGCTGATATGCAGAAAGGACAAATGAGGTGCGAAGTAAACATCTCTCTGCGGGAGATCGCGGACAAACGCGAACGTGACGCTGACTCGCGCAGACAACTAGGCACGAAAGTAGAAATAAAAAACTTAAATTCATTTAAAGCGGTTGAACGGGCTATTGATTATGAAATTCAAAGGCAATCAAAATTATTAGAACGAGGCGAAAAAGTTATTCAAGAAACCCGCGGTTGGGATGAAAAAAAACAGATTACTTTTTCTCAAAGGACAAAAGAAGGTTCTGCTGATTATAGATATTTTCCAGAACCAGATTTGCCGCCACTAAAATTCAAAATTCAAAATTCAAAAATCAAAAATAATGTTATTGATATTGAAAAACTAAAAAGAGAGTTGCCGGAACTGCCTATGCAGAAAAGAAAAAGGTTTATAAAGCAATACGGCTTTAATTTGGCTGAAGCAAAAATTTTAACTACCAACCCAGAGTTGGCTGATTACACAGAACAAGTTATTTCCGAACTAAAGATTTGGTTAGTTGATTCAGGTAGATTTGAAGGCACAGAAGAAGAGATTTGGCAGCAAAACAAAGCTAAAGTTATTAAATTAGTAGCTGGTTGGTTAATTAATAAACTTGGCGGCTTGTTAACTGCCCGTAAGTTGACCTATGCTGATAATACTATCAATGCCGAAAATTTTGCTGAATTTATTGTGATGGTTTTTACCCATCAGGTTTCTACCAAAAACGCCAATTTGCTTTTAGAAAAAATGTTGGAAACTGGCGGTGATCCGTCAAACATTTTAGAAGATGAGGACCTGGGCTTAACCGGCGGGGAAGATTTAGAAAAAATAGTTGACCAGGTGATAAACAAAAACCCTGATCAAGTTAAAGAGTTTAAATCAGGCAAAACTGTGCTTCTCAAGTTCTTTATTGGTCAAGTTATGAAAGAATCAAAGGGTAAAGCAGATCCTAAACAGGCAGAAGAATTGTTGATTCAAAAATTAACTCCATAACGAGAATAACTTTGAATTAATTTTTCTATTTATACAAGATGTAAGAATTAATTTTTTCGACGTATATGACGATCGTCATATACGTCGAAAACTTTGTTTATAAATATGTCAAAGAAATTTTTAATCAAGGAGTATTTAAGTAATTTAATGTTAGAATTTATTTATGAGTCAAAAAAGATATTGACTAGTTATTCTTTGCAGCAATATTTTCTTTATGAATATTATCAAGCCAAAAAGATCGAGATGAATAAAAGAAAAGAAATGGCCCGCCAAAAACAGAAGATTCAAAAGACAATTTATTATCTGACCAAAGCAGGATATATTAACTACAATAAAAAAGGGAATATTAGTTTGTCTCAAAAAGGATTTTTAAAGATTATTCTTTTAAAATCCAAAAGGATGAAGACTAAAAAGCAAAAAGATAAGTATTTCTATCTGGTAGTCTTTGATATACCTGAAAAGCAAAGACGTATTAGAAATCTCTTTAGAAGAGCATTATATAACTTTGGCGCTGAGAGACTGCAAAAAAGTGTTTTTATTATACAAAATAAAGGAGATTATTTATTTATCAAGGATTTGGTTAAAAAGTGCAATCTCTTGCCTTACGTTAAGTTTATTAAATGCATTAAACTTGAAAGTTAAA
>CAZDKR010000016.1:0-6388 GCA_964506375.1 uncultured Gammaproteobacteria bacterium | reverse complement strand
TTAAACTTGAAAGTTAAAGTTAAAGTGAATTATTTATGTTAATAGGTTTTTAGATTTTTCGACGTATATGACGATCGTCATATACGTCGAAAATTTTATTACTTTATTATTTATTATTTTATTTATTACTCTATTATTTATTACTGGTCAATATATTATTTTATAGATTTTTATTTTATAGATCTTTGGGCAAGAATAATTCATTATTGTTCTTTAAAAATTTTTTAATCAATTTTTCTGCCTCTTTTTGATTTTTAACCCATTTTATTCTTTTGTCTCGCTTGAACCAAGTTATCTGACGTTTGGCAAATTGGCGGGTGTGGGTTTTAATAAGTTCAATAGTTTTGTCCAAGGCCTGTTCGCCTTCTAAATAATCAATAACTTCTGCATAACCAATTGTTTGCAACGGGGCAGAACCTTTGCCGTATTTCTTGATCAAGTTTTTTACCTCATCAATCAACCCGTTTTTTATCATTTTATCAACTCGTTTATTTATTTTTTGCTCTAAAACTTTTCGGGGTAAAGTTAAACCAAGTTGCAAAGCGTTAAATATTGGCTGACCCTTCTTTCTTGTCTGAGAAAACTTTTTGCCTGAAAGACAAACTTCCAAAGCCCGGTCCACTCTTCGGGGATTATTAACATCTATAAAATCAAAACAGCGGGGATCTAATTTTTTTAACATTTCTATCTTTTCTAACTGATTTAATTTTTGCAATTTATTTCTGATTTTTTTATTCGGCTTCACTTTTGGGATTTTATAGTTATCAATTAGCGCGGAGATATAAAGCCCTGTGCCGCCAACAAGAAAGGGAATTTTGCCGCGAGCATAAATGTCTTTAATGGCCTTAAGCGCTGATTTTTTATATTTAGCCAAGTTGAATTCAGTATTTGGCTTAACTATGTCAACCAGATGGCAAGGTATTTGTTTTTGTATTTTTCTTTTTTGGGTTTTGATAATATATTCAGCTAAATCTTTGCCAGTGCCAATGTTCATTTCCTGATAAACCTGTCGCGAGTCAGCAGAAACAATTTCGCCGTTAAATTTCATAGCCAATTTAACTGCCAGCTTTGTTTTACCACTTGCAGTTGGACCTAGAATGACGATGAGTTTGGGTAATTCATTTTTCATAAATATTAAAAATATTAAAATTTTTTCTAAATTTTTCTTGGCAAGAGGATGTTAAGTAGGAGCTATTTTATCATTTTTTTCGCATCTCCTTTATAACCTTTGGTGGTTTGCATTCGTTTAATTTGGCTTGCCAGTGTGCCGCCTTTTTGTTGCTTAATTTTAAGTTTGCGAGTAATTTTTTCTCGTTTCTCAGATTTCAAACTCCCTTTAGGGAAGGTTTGCCCAGAGGCAATGTGAATTTTGTTTTTAGTTCTTGGCATATAATTCCCCTTCCAATCCCCAGATATTAGCTTTAGTAATTTTAACTTTGACAAATTGGCCAATCAAATTATTATTTTTTGTTAATTGTTTTTTGTTAATTGGTATTTTAACATGTTTGAAGGTTCGCGTTGCTCCGTTTGCGCGTCCATACTGATTTACCCCTGTTAATAATACATCCACAACACGCCCTTCATACTTCTTGTTATTCTCCAAAGCAGTTTTTTCTAAAATTTTTGTCAAGACTTTTTCTCTTCGCCTTTTTTCTTCTTTTGGCACATTGTCTTTTAAATTAAAAGCAGCTGTGCCGGGCCGGGGAGAATACTGAGCGATATAAGCCATATCAAACTTCACTTTTCGCATTATGTCTGCTGTGGCATTGAAGTCCTCTTTAGTCTCCCCGGGAAAACCAACAATAATATCTGTTGAAATGCTAATACAGCGAATTTTTTGACGAACTTTGTTTATAAGATTTAAATATTGTTTGGCAGTATATCCGCGGTTCATTTTTTTCAAGATTTTATCAGAACCTGATTGAATTGGTAGGTGCAAATATTCTGTTACCTTCTCACATTCTGCTATTGCTTTAATTAAATCATCTGACAGATCTTTGGGGTGAGAAGTAATAAAACGAATCCAAAAATCACCCGAGAGCGCGTCAACCATCTTTAATAAATTTGTAAAATTAACAAAATTAACATTTGACATTTGACATTTGGCATTTGATATTTTATTAGAAATTAGAAATTGGGAATTAGAAGTTTTTGATCGGTAACTATTTACATTCTGTCCAAGTAAAGTTATCTCTTTATAACCTTTTTTTACTAAATCCTTTACTTCCTTTAATACTTCTTTTGCTGGACGCGACCTTTCGCTGCCTCTGGTATATGGCACCACGCAATAAGAACAGAAATTATTACAACCAGTCATAACAGGGACATAAGCAGAGAATCTGGACGAATATTTGGGATTAATGTGGAAATAGTCATTATTAGATGATTTATTGCAACTAACTCGGCTTTCAGCCTCACGTAATTGATAGTAATTAGTGCCTTTAGCGCATAACTTATTGTTATTTATTTGTTGTTTGTTAATTGTTAATTGGAGCAATTTTGGCAGTTTTTCTAAGTCATTGATATTAAAAATTAAGTCAACCTTGTCCTTGAACTTCTTTTTATCTTCTTTTAGAATGCATCCCGTGAGAATAACAAAAGGCAGTCTGTTTTTTAGTTTTTTATTTGCGTTTTTTATATTTGATTTTCGGTTTTTTATATTGCGAAGCATGCCCCAGGCTCTGTCAATTGCTGATTGTCGCACTGAGCATAAATTTAAAAAAACAAAATCAGCTTTGTCCATTTCAGCGTTTTTTAAACCCATATTTTCTAAAACAGAAACAATACGCTCAGAATCTGACTTGTTCATTTGACAGCCGTAAGTGATAATGTGGTAAGTTTTTGGTTGCATATTTTTATTTTATCAAGAAAGAATGCCTTTCTCAATGTTTTTGCCTCATTTTAACTTCTTCTTTTATCCTGTTTTGTGTCTGCGGGGCTAGCGCTGTGTCTTGTTGTTGCCGCAAGATACCGTTTCTGGGTATTTTAATGCCTGGGACTACGGGATGATTGGAGTGGCTGGAGCAGCATAAAGTTCTGGTTAGCGCAGGAGATAAACGTGAAGGAGTCTTGGAAATTGTTTTTATAGTTTCTTAATAAAAATTAAACACTCCTTTATTAAAAGAAGTGTTTAATTTTTTATTTCTGAATACTTTTATTATTTAATCACATACTCCCATGGCTTGCCAATCAATTTGCCCAAGTAGGGTATAAATTGCCAGGCTGGTGACTTGAAAATGTTGAATTGGTATTTTGATGTTTTGACACCCTTGACTTGACCTTTAACCGGATACCATTTAATTACCCCATTGATAATGGTGGACGGTTTTTTGATTTTTGCCCCTTGGACCTCGCCTTCTGGTGAAGGCGCAAATTCTTCTGGCCGAGGCCCTGCCATTGGTTCTGGCATCACTGGCTTTGTCATTATGTCTGGCAGAGGCGGCTTAGGTTCTAACTGCCTTTTTTGTTCAAAAGGTATGCCTTCTGGGGGTCCGTATTTTGATTCTGGTTTAAGTTCTAATTTGTCAACAGGGAAAGGCTTTTGAAAGTCTTTTTCTAATTTTGGTTCGTTGGGCATATCAGGCTCTGCCATTGGTTGAGATGCAGGGGATTCTGCGGCCGGTTCTTTTTCTAATTTTGGCGGGCGTTGTTCATCTGAAAAGCCCTGCCTTTCTTTCTGGCATTCACCTTCGTATTTAATACCCACCCCGGCTTTTTTAGCAAAGCAGTCATTAGTATAGGTTTGGTTATCTTCTCCGCAGACAGGCGCCCAATGGTCAGTGCAAAATTTGTAATCCGGTATTTCTGAACGCCTGTTGTCTTGTATAGGAGGTTTTGGAAATTGAAGCGGCGGGGCAAATTCCCTTCCGTTTTCAGGCCTGCTTTTAATATCTTCAAAAAACGAAGGCTCTTCTTCACCAGGCTCGTGTCTGAATTCCTGTCTTTCAAGCGCGTTTTCTCCTTTTTGGAATGTTGAGCGGTCTTCTTGTCTGCATTCTCCTCGGTAATCAACATTAATGCCTCGGCAATCAGCATAACAGCGATTAAGGAAAGTGTGGCCATTGGCGCAAACCGGGTCAGGGTCGGTTGGGCACTCTTTGCAGGCGCCACTTCTTATTTCGTCAGGTAAGTCTTCTGCGCCTTGTCTGCCAATTGGCTTTTCCCGCCTTGTTCCAGAATCATTAGGCCTAAATTCGTTTCCGTTTTGCGGCGGACCAAACATTTGCCCTTCTGGTCTCATTTTTTCTTGCCACTCTTTCATTCTAAGGAATTCTTTTTTCATTTCTTCGTATGACATATCAGGTCTAATTCTGGGTCTAAAGATTTCTCCTTCCGCTCCTGGCATTCCAGGCGCCATTGTTGAATCTCTTGGTTCCATTACCGGACCCATAAAATCCCCTGGGCCCATACCCGGTTTCATCATGCCTTCAGAGGGCGGTCCCATTTTTTCTCCTGCCCCGGGTTCAAAAGGTATGCCTAGCTCTTCATGAATTTTTTTAATTTTTTCTTCCATTTCCGCGCGCCTTTTTCTTTCTATTTCTTGTCGGAAGGCAAATTCTTTGATAATTCGCCTGATACTATTGGCTTCATGCAAAGCCCTGGTTGCTTGACCAAAAGCTTCTCCCCAAAGTTCAACCTCAATAGCTTTTTCTGCCCTTATGATTCCTGTCTCGGCATTTTTTAATAAGGCTGGCGCAGGTGTCCGCAGGCTAATTTCTGGATCAGTCACGTTTTCATATTCTGCTTTGGCTTGAGCCAGTTCTTGCCGCGCTTTTTCAAGTTGGGAAAGTGCTTTTGATTGGTCAATTTCGGTTAGCAGGAGCTCTTCTTTTTCTTCCAAATCTTTAAAAATATCAGGATTTTGCTCGGCAACCATTTGCCTGATTTCTTCCTCCTCCTCAATCTGTTTTTTCAAAATTTGTAATTTTTCAGCGTCCTGAGTTCGTTCAATTTTATTTTCCATTTTTTCAAGTTGTTCTTTTAGAATTTCATTCATAAGTTCTGGGGGCGGGCCAAATTCTTTAAAGATATCAATTTGGTGCGGCAAGTCTCCTGCTAACTTCTCATATTTTCTTATTTTCTCTATTTGGGTTTTGGCGTTCTTTAACTCAGCTTGCATTTTTCCCACAATTTGCGCTTTGACATTTTTAAATTCTTCTTTTTCGCTTTCTGGGATAATGTTTTCTATTTCTTTCAAAATTTCCATTTGCTTAACATCGTGAAATTTGGTCAGTTCTTCAAGGATTTGTTCGCGGTTACCACTTAACTCCGCCTCGTCAAACTTTTGCCTAAAGCTGTCCAGGGCTTTATTTTTTATTTCCCTGATTTTATCAGCTGTTTCTGGCGGCAAATTATTTTCTAAATCTTGAATGACTCTTAAACTTTCTATCTCGCCTTTTTCCAGATGGCGCATCATCATCTGCAAGGGATCGGGGGGCGCCATAATTCCCTTAGCCCCTTTCATTTCCAGTGGTCCAAATTTAATTTTTTCTTCAATTTTTTGAATTGCCTTGTCCTTGGCTGATTCAATTACCTTTCGCATTTCACTTGGCATATCTTCTGCTTCTAATTGATGCAGAATTTCAAAATGCCTTACCTTGTTTCCAGGGATTTGTTGGACATAATCTTCAAATTTTTCTCGTTTATTTTCATCCAGTTGTTCAAAATCGTGTTCAAACCTCTTTAAAGTATTTTCTTGAGCCTTTTTGAGCGCTTTCTTGGCTTTCTCAGGAGCTTTTTCTTCTATCTTTTTTAAAATTTCTAAATTTTTAAAATGTTTAAACGCCGAACCCTTTTGGTTTTCAACTGCCTTTTCAACCGTTTCTTTGATTTTTTCCGGCTCATCAATTGTTTCTGTTAATGTTTCAGTCACTTCTTCCAGCGCCTTTTCTTTGACTTCAGCAATTTTCTGTGAAAAATCGTCTGGCAGTTTGTTTTCCATAACTTCAAAGATTTTTTGATGTTTAATTTGCGCCTCGGTTAAATTTTCAATTTTATTCTCCAAGATTTCTTTGTTAGCTTGGGCTTTAGGGTCGCCTGAAATGATTTTTTGTTCAATTTTTTGCTTGGATTCTTTTAGCCGTTCAGTTGATTTTTTAAGATCATCTTGGTAACTGTCCAATGTTTTCTCCACAACCTCCTTTGCTTCTTCAGGAGCTTTTTCTTCAGTCAGTTTTTTTGCTTCCAGTATTTTTTCATTAGCATATTGCATTTCTAATTCTGCTTTTTTAATTGGATTAAAGGCAAAAGTCTTCTTTATTCCCCGCCAAATGTTTTTAATTGGATAAAGCGGAGAATCCGGCAATAATTTTGGTTCTTTAACTCCCAGGTCCTCTGCTTTGACAGTTAAGTCAATGATTGCTTCTGCTGATTTCTGCTCTGGCGGTTC
>CAZDKR010000015.1:0-9732 GCA_964506375.1 uncultured Gammaproteobacteria bacterium | reverse complement strand
GTGGAAAACTGACAGGATTCCGAAACAAGTTCGGAATGACAAAGTGAATTATTATTTATTCTCTCTTCTCAGACAATCAGTGTTTTTGCTTGCCCCGTAATCCGAACAAAGTAAGGATTTTATGGGGTGTTTTTTGTTTTAGTGTTTTTGTGATTTTACTGATTAGCTGGGAAAAGGTGGGCAACACACAGGTTGCCCAAAGGCGTCTGTTTAGTCTAAAATATAAGTTCCCACAAAAACAAATTTGCCCATCTTTCGCCTTTCTAACACTTTTGCCTGCCCTTTTATGCAATGCCCCACCATTTCTAATGTAGGAGCATATTTATTATCAACAAACAACCACTTAGAAGGTGCGGCCTGGGAGCATATATCATTCAAATTTTTCATTTTTACCTGTTGCCACTCAACACGAACTAAATGCCCGTGAATTTGATCATTGATGATGGTTACTTTCTGGGGTATACCATAATACTCAACTTGGTTCCCTGGGTCTGGTGTACAAGCCATATACACTATTATAACCATCATTAGGACGTAAACCCCTTTCATTTTTATCCTCCTGTGTTTTTGTCATTTCCGCCATTATTGACGGATTTTGTTAATATTTGCCTGTTTAACTGTAACTTATAACCTTAGCAAAAAACTTAAAAAATGTCAATGGTAGTTATCCACAACCCCTTAAAGGGAGGAAATTCAAAATTCTAAATCCGAAATTCAAAACTCTTTTAATTTAGGATTTTCGCGTTTGTCATCCTATCCCGCGGTCGGTGGGATAGGATGACAAATGTTAGCCAAACGTGAAAGTCCTATAATTAATTATTAGAATTTTGAATTTAGATATTGTTTCGGATTTCGATATTCGGATTATGGATTTTTGGACTTTTGTCAAACTTATAAAAAAGTTGTATATTAAAAATATTAAAAGTGCCTTTTTCCACTTATATGACCATCGAACGTATAATAGAAATTATTAAGAAAAATAATCCAGGTATCGACGTGGATTTGATTATCTTGGCTTATGAATTTGCGGATAAAGCCCACCAAGGACAAAAAAGAATGAGTGGAGAGGAATATATTCAGCACCCTTTAGAAACTGCCTATAAGTTGGCTGAAATGAATTTAGATCTTTCAACCATTACAGCCGGCTTGCTTCATGACGTGCCAGAAGAGACATCCAAGACATTGGAAGATGTTAAGAAAGAGTTTGGCAAGGAGATTGCCACTTTGGTTGAGGGTATTACCAAGTTGGGTAAAATAAAATATCGTGGATTAGAAAGGTATGCCGAGAATCTAAGAAAGATGTTTGTGGCTATAGCTGAGGATGTCAGGGTTGTTTTTATTAAATTTGCTGACCGGATTCATAATTTAAAAACTTTATATGCTTTGCCACCAGTTAAACAGCAGAGGATTGCCAGAGAGAGTTTGGAAATTTATGCTCCGATTGCTAATCGGCTTGGTATGGATGAGCTAAAAGGAGAAATTGAAGATTTGTCATTTCCTTACGTGTATCCGGAAGAATACAAATGGGTGCGAGATGTTTCTAAAAAAAGATATGAGGAACAAAAGAAATTTGCTGAAAAAGTAATAAAAATAGTAAAAAAGGAGTTAAAAGAAAAATCAGATGTTAAGTTAATAAAAATAGAAGGCAGGGCCAAAAGATATTATTCTTTATATCAAAAACTTTTGCGCAAAGATATGGATATTGAAAAAGTTTATGATTTAGTGGCTCTCCGAATTATTGTTCAAGGAATTGATGACTGTTATCAAGCCTTAGGCCATATTCATCAGCTTTGGGCGCCTTTAAAGGGGCGGATTAAAGATTATATTGCCCAACCTAAGCCCAATGGCTATCAATCTTTGCACACTACGGTTTTTGGCCCAGAAGGGAGAATCGCAGAGTTTCAGATTAGAACCCAAAAGATGCACGAACAAGCTGAGTGGGGCATTGCTGCGCATTGGTCATATAAAGACAAGGCCTATAAAAAGGAGGCTGTGCAAATTTCCAAAGAAAAACTGAAATGGATTAAGGAACTGCTGGAAGAACAAAAAAAGATAACTACCACCAAGCGTTATCTTAATGCATTGAAATTAGATTTTTTTAAAAACAGGATTTTTGTTTTTACTCCCAAAGGAGATGTTATTGATTTGCCCGAAGGCGCCATTCCAATTGATTTTGCCTACCATATTCATACTGATGTAGGGCATAAGTGCGTGGGCGCCAAAATTAATGACAAAATGGCTACTTTGCAAACCCCTTTGAAGAGCGGAGATATGGTAGAGATTTTGGTTGATAAAAACAGAAAAGGACCTTCAGAGGGTTGGCTTTCGCATGTACAAACCCATTTGGCTAAGAATAAAATCAAAGCATACTTTAAAAAGGAAAAGAAACTTAATATCTTTAAACTATTTAACAGATAATATGATAATGTTAGTTATTCATTTTTAAGATAAAATGCGTGATACTAAATCTTTAAGCTCCTCTTCTGAATAATATTCAATTTCAACCACTCCCCCGCTCTGCCCTCGTTTCCTAATTGAAACCTTGGTATTTAATTTCTCTTGCATCCTTTCTTCCCACTCCTTTAAAAGCGGGTTTTTTTTAATTTGGCGAATATGGCTTTTAACTTTAATTTCCCGGACTTGGCGCTTAATATCTTCAACAGTTAGATCGCTTTGCGTGGTGCGTTTAAAAATTTGTTCTCTTTTATTTTCATCTTTGACCTCTAACAATATTTTAGCTTGGCCCAAAGATATTTTTCCATTTGCCAACCCTTCTTTTATATTATCAGGCAGTGAGAGTAATCTGATCATATTGCTAAATTGGGGCCTGGAAATTCCTAATCTTTTGGCTGCTTCTTCGTGGGTTAAGCCAAATTCGTCAATCATTTTTTTATAACTTTCAGCTTTTTCAATTGGATTTAAATCCTGTCTTTGAATGTTTTCAATTAATGATAATTCTAATTTTTCTAACTCCTTGGCTGTTCTGATAATTACCGGCACTTCTTTAAGCCCCGCTATTTTGGCAGCCCGTAACCGTCTTTCACCAGCAATTAGTTCATATTCGCCAGCCATAGTTTGGGTGACTATCAGTGGCTGTAAAATACCATGTTCTTTAATGGACATAATCAAGTCATTCATGGGCATTTCACCAAAATTTTTTCTTGGCTGGTGAGGGTTGGCCTTGATATTATCAATTGGCACTTGCAAAATTTGATTGCTTACCCCTTGGCGGGTCTTAGGAAAATATGGCACTTCAACAGCATTGGCGGCAGATGTTGATTTTTTGTTGTTGCCAATGAGTGAGGACAGGCCGCGGCCAAGGGACTTGTTGTTTTGATTAATCATGTTTTTAATTTATCCTAATTTTGGACGCCCCGGGTTCCTTCAGGATGATATTTGTTGTAGTTCGCGAGCTAATCTTTCATATGCTCTCGCTCCCTTGCCTCGGGGGTCGTAGTATAAAATTGGCTGGCCAAAAGAAGGCGCTTCAGCCAATTTAGAATTTCTGGGAATAACAGTTCTAAAAATTTTATTAGGAAAATAACGATAAAGTTCATCAAAGACTTCCCTGGCTAATTTATTTCTATCATCATACATTGTCATAACTGCGCCCAAAATGTTTAAATCCGGTTTTAAATACTGTTTGACTAAGTTAATAGTGTTAAGCAGTTGACCCAGACCTTCTAAGGCAAAATATTCACATTGGACCGGAATTAAGACTTCGTTTGACGCCACTAAGCCATTAATTGTTAATAATCCTAAAGACGGCGGCGAATCAATAATGATATAATCATAATCGTGCTTAATTTCCAGAAGTTCATTTAAAAGACGGTGCTCACGCTCTGCTTGTGAAACAAGTTCAATATTAGCGCCCGCCAAATTTTGATTTGACGGTACTATTCTTAGCCCTTCTGGATTAACTGGAATAGTGACTTGCCTGAGCGTATGCGGCCCCATTAGAACTTCGTAAAGCCCGGCCGAGACATTTTTATAATCAATACCAATACCTGAAGTAGCGTTAGCTTGAGGGTCTAAATCAATAAGTAACACAAAATTGCCCAGCTTGGCTAAATAACTGGCTAAGTTTATAGCAGTGGTAGTTTTACCTACCCCGCCTTTTTGATTTACGATTGATATAACCCGCGACATTTATTGCTTTTATTATATCAAATTTTACAAAGCAATACAATTTCAGTAGGATTTATGTTAAAGATCAGAAATAAAATTAAATTCAGGCGCATCGCGATTAGATTATTCAGGACTGGCGTTGGTTGATGCAAAATGTCTTTTATGCACGGCAGTGAGTTACTTACTATATATTGCGATCGCAATATATAGTAAGTAATTTTGGGCTGGAAGTTAATCTTTTATCATCTGCTGCCATTCACCCGTTACCTTTTTAAAATTTTTGCTATTTAAAATATAACCTTTTGTGCAAAGTCAATTGCTCAAGGTATTAGATTTGTTGCCCATCAAAACTATGACATGTTTTTGAATCCCACAACTTTTTGTTATTAGTTTTACATAAGGCAGAGCTTCTTGCGGTCCCAAAAAGA
Organism: uncultured Gammaproteobacteria bacterium; assembly: GCA_964506375.1. GTDB lineage: Bacteria > Patescibacteriota > Patescibacteriia > UBA2196 > UBA2196 > CAZDKR01. Next base: position 5,176 of record CAZDKR010000015.1, on the reverse strand, counting down.
CGCTTTTTTGAATTTTTTTAAATCCCAATTCATAAAGACATTTTCTAAACAATTCCCTCATCCTTTTCACCTTTTCAGGAATGTCAAAAATAATAACACACGTTTTGTAATTTTTCTGCTTATTTTCTTTTAAATTTAATTGCCTCCATTTAATTCTTTGGACTTTGATTATGCCTTTGGGAGTTAGTTTAATTATACGGTTGTTACCTTTCTTTTCCACAATAATGAAGTTATATTTCATTAACCGGTTAATCGTGGCGTAATATCTATCTCTATTTTTTTTATCCTTTTCGTTACTATTAAGTTGGTATTTGCCTTTTTCTATTTTAAGTAGTAATTTTTCTGTGTAGTTTAGGCTCGTTTTGGATTTTGTATTGGGTCTATGCATGAAGTTGTTGAATTTTACTTACTAAATATTGCGATCGCAATATTTAGTAAGTAAATAATAAATTCATTGTTTCTATTTATTTTTATTTCTATTTTTTCTACTTTTTTTAAATTTACCCTTCTATTTTAAATTTGCCAGCGCTCTTTATTAGCTCCGCACATTCTTCTTCTTAGGCAAAACCTTGGATAAGGTCTTGGATTTTATTATGAAAAATGTGGGATTTGCTATCTTACAAGTCCTCTAAATCTTTTTTATCCAAGTCGTCAATATCTAAATCTTCATTATTAATCATAGCCTCAATTTTTTGCCTTTCTTGCTCGCTTTTTTGATTTTGTTCATCATCTTCCTGTTCATCATCTTCAGTCGGTAAAATTGATTCATATTGAGCGTGTTTAGTAATACCCTGGTAACCATCATCAATGTTGCCTAATTCAACGTGATTGTTATTTAAATTTGAATTCTCACTATTTAAATTCTCATTATCCGAACTTGAGCCTGGGTCCGGTTCAGTGTCTGAACTTTGCCCAAGGTTTGAATTTTTATCTTCTTTGCTTTCCTGCTTGTCTTCCTGATTTTCTTGATCCGCGTTTAGTGTTTCTTCTTTCTCTTCTTCTTTTTTAATAATATTTTCAATAGCCGCCCATTGGCTGGTTTTATTTTTAGGAATTAAAATTATGGCTTGATCGCCAGGTTCGCCTTTAAAATATGTCACTGAAGCGGTTAAGACATTGAATTTTCTGCCATCTGGCATTAACACTGAGTACGTTCCAGTAACTTCATCCATAACAATCTCACCCTTTGTTCTCTCTCTTTCTACCGGATTGATTTGTTTATAGACAAAAGAACCGTCGCTTTGGATTGTTAATTTTAAAATATCCCCTTCTACCAATTTTGACTTTGAGGCGTAATTAGCAGGCACGCTATATTCTTTGCCATCAGGCCCAACCATGTTTTGACCATTAAACACACCTTCAATTATTTTTAAATTTTCATTATCTTGAGCGCCATTTTGGGCATTTATTAAATTCTTGGCTTTGCTTTTGGCAAGTTTATAAGAAATTTTGTCACCACCAAGTTCAGTCAATATTTCCCTGGCTTGTTGTAAGGCTAAGTCAGCAGATTCAATGTATTGACTTAATTTTGCTAGTTTGTTTGTATTCATAACTTTTGTTTTGGTTTTCCTCCAGCTTATCCTCCTAAGCACTTATGAGGGGGATTATGTTGAAGCAAGATATTTAAGCCTCTTAAAAATTCTTCGCTTTGATTTTGCGGCAATTTAGAACAAATTTTATCCACAGTTTTATTTGTTTTAATTATATAATTTTAAAATTTTTGTGTCAAAAACGTAAGTAGCCAAATAGCTTTGTCAGTTTTTTAAAAAATGTTATAATTTAACTATAGATTATTAAAGCGTAAGATTCTGCCTTGTTAGCTAGGTGGGTAATAAACATAAAAATTAAAAGTTTATAAAAACTAAGTATTTTGGGCGTTTTAACATTTTAATACCTTAATGATCCGTATGCAATATCAACTTGGCAAATTATTACTTCAACCGTCTAAGCCGACCGAGTCCTTAGAGATCTTTGTGGCACCAGAGGAAATGGTAGTAAAGTCAAATTTAGGTCAGCTATTCATTTTAGTTGAAATTAAATCCAGGGAAAAAGGCATAAAGGAAAAAATAAGACAAATTGTTGATTTGATTAAAAATGATTATTATTCTTCCCCTGTTTTAGATATTGAAAGTTCTCTGGAGTCAACTTGCCAGAATTTAAATTTAAACCTGCCAGAAATTATTTCTAAGCCAGAGGTTTGGTATAAAAAAATTCATATATTAGTTGGTGTGACCAGGGATAATATTTTAACTTTTACCCAACTGGGATTATTTTCTGGTTATTTAATCAGGAACAACAAGATTACCCAGATTTTAAATTCTCAACCCCAAGAAAAGCAGGATAATTTCTTTTCTCAATTAACTACCGGGGAAGTTAAAGGAGGAGATGTTGTTATCTTTTCCACCCTTACCTTACTTGACTTTTTTTCTTTGGAAAAGATAAAAGAGATTGCGCTCAAATTAAGCCCTGAGCAGGCAGTACAACAGTTTAAGAATCTTATTGCAGAGAATATTAAAATACCCAATGTTTTGTCCTTGATAATAAAATATGAGCGCAAGTTAACAGAGGTAGATGAAAAAAGAAGCCAAACAAGAAAATACTTGCAGGAACTTTACGGCTCTCAAGAATCAATGGAGCAATTAGAAAATTTAAAACAGCGCACTGGTCGGACCCTTTCTGCTTCAAATTGGCCCAACTTGGGAAAAATCAAGACCATCTTTGTCTTTAAAAACAAGAAGCCAAAAGACAAAAAAGATTTAAAACTGCCCCAGGTTAAATTTAAAAAAACTTGTTTGAGCGCCCTTGTTCCTGTCAGGGCGGTAGCAAATAAAACCAAGTCCCTTTTTCGTTCACTGGCTAAAGACAAGCTCATTGCCGCTTTCCAGAATATTCAACCAAACCTAAAGTTCAATTTCAAAAAATTTAATATCATCGGAATAATTATTGTCTTAGTAGTTGTCTTTATTGGTAGTTTAATTTATTTAAAATATGATCAGCAGGTTAAAAAAGAGATTGCGCATAATCAAAATATTTTAAATCAAGTTGAGGACAAAAAATCCCAAGCAAAAGCAGCCTTGATTTACCAGGATGAAGAAAAAGCTAATAATTTGTTAAATCAGGCACTAGAAATTTTAAATACTTTGCCCCAAGATGACGAAAAGTGGCAGAAGCAGTTTAAGATACAACAACAAGAAATTATTAAATTAATAAACAAAGTAAATAATATCTTTGAAGTGCGCCCGGAGATACTTGTTAACTTGTCTACTATTAACATTGGCGGCATTAAAGAGATGGTTAAAAATAGCGATCAGCTTTATGTTCTGGCGGCTAATGGGAATATTTATAAAATTTTACCCCAGGAAAAGTCATTTTCCTTGTTTTTTGAAAAGGATAATTTAAAAACCTTAGCCAGCTGGGAAGGAGACAGCTTTATTTTGTTTAGCCAGGATGGCAAATTTTATTTTAAAAATAAGCAAGAAGAAAAGATGCTGAATATTTCGCTTCCGGCAGATAGTCAAGTTAATGACATTGAAGTTTATGCTAATAAGATTTATGTTTTAGGCAAAACCATGATTTATAAAATATCTCGACCTTTGTCGGCTACACCTAGGGTGATTAATTGGTATCAGGATAAAGAGGATTTAATTAAAGCAGCAAAACAGATGATAATTGATGGTTATATTTGGTTGATTAACGAACAGGGCAAAATTGTAAAATTGTTTAAGGGCAAGAAGGTGGATTTTGAGCTAACAAAACTTGATAAAGATTTAGGAGCTCATTTGAGGATTTACACCGAGCTGGACTGGAACTTGCTTTACATTTTAGATAGACAGAATGGTCGTTTGTTATTAACTAACAAAGACGGTTTAGTTGAAAAGCAGTTTATTGCCCAAAGTTTAAACGAGGCAGAAAATTTAATTATTAGTGACAATCAAAATTATGCTTGGTTTAACATTAAGGACCAAATTTACCAAATTAATCTAAAAGAAGAATAATCAAACATTGACGGACCTGACTATTTTATTTTTTAAGATTTTTGCTTACTAAAAATTTACTTACTATATATTGCGATCGCAATATATAGTAAGTAAATTTGAAGTTAACCAAAAAGGCCTTTTAGTAGGCCTTTTTGGTTAGAAGAAAACACTTTGTCCAAGAGGGCTATTTTAGGGTCACGCTTGCCCCTGCTTCTTCTAATTTTTTCTTTATTTCTTCTGCTTCTTCTTTCTTAACTTTTTCTTTTACAACAGCAGGAGCGCTTTCTACTAAATCCTTGGCATCTTTTAACCCTATTTCAGTTATTTCCCTGACTGCTTTAATAACGTTGATTTTATTATCACCCACGGCAGTTAATTCAACTGTAAATTCTGATTTTTCTTCTCCGCCACCTTCTTCTGCCGTAGCCCCTGTTGCATTGGGCGCAGCGCCAACCATCAAAGGCGCTGCAGCAGAGACCCCAAATTTTTCTTCTAAAATTTTAACCAACTCAGACAAGTCAAGGACCGACATTTTTTCAATTTCTTCTACAATTGATTTGAATTTATCAGGGATTTTGACCTGTTTTTCTTCTTTTTCTTCCTTGCCCTGTTCCTCCTTGTTTTCTTCCTGAGAAGTTTGTTTTGTTTCTTCTGACATATTCTTATTCTTTTAACACAACTTGTTTTATATGTTTTGACCAAGTTGAGCAAATTAATTTATAATACTTTATTATTAAAATATTAATATTATAGTAACACAATGACCCGGCAAATTAAGCCGAGGTATTTTGTTTTTTATCCTTTACAGCATTTAACACCCTGACCAGCCCTCTTATATTGCCAACTAAGACATTTACTAAACCATTGAGCGGCGCTTTAACAGTAGCCACTGTTTTGGCAATCAGTTCATCTTTAGAAGGTAATTTAGCTAATTCAAGAATTTTTTCAGCGTCAATCCAGGTTTTTTCTAAAATGCCGCCTATGATTTTGAAATCTTCCTTGTCTTTGGCAAACTTGGATAAAATTTTAGCTCCCGTAACCTCGTCTTGGCAAGCGGCTATTGAGATGTTGCCGATTAATAATTCATACGGCAATTCTTTAATTTTATTTTCCTCAAAAGATTTTTTAAGCAAAGTTTTTTTCACCACTTGATAATCAATATTGTTCTGTTTTAGATCGGCGCGCAGTTCCTGGTCCTG
>CAZDKR010000014.1:0-10121 GCA_964506375.1 uncultured Gammaproteobacteria bacterium | reverse complement strand
GAGCAGGTATTATTTTAGAGGAAATGATTAAGCCAACTGTGCAAAAAGCGCAAATCAAATTTGACCATTGGTTTTCTGAAAGAGAGATGCATCAAAAGGGTGAAGTTGACAAGATGTTGAGTTATTTAAAAAAACATAACTTGGCTTATGAGAAGGACGGCGCCTGGTGGCTTAAAACAGCCAATCAAGGCGATCAAGATGACAAGGATCGGGTGTTGGTCAAATCTAACGGAGATAAAACCTACTTTTTGGCTGATATTGCTTATCATTGGAATAAATTTTATAAAAGAAAATTTGATAAAGTTATAAATCTTTGGGGTGCGGATCATCATGGTTATGTGCCAAGAATGAAATCTGCTATGGCTATGCTGGGTTATCCAGGACAACCGGAGGTTCTGTTAATGCAATTGGTTAGACTTGTTCAGGATGGCAAAGAGGTTAGGATGTCAAAACGGCACGGTATCTATGTGCTGTTGGATGAATTGATTGACGAAGTTGGTTTGGACGTAGCCCGTTTCTTTTTCTTAATGCATGCAAATAATAAAGCCATGGACTTTGATTTAAATTTGGCCCGGGAAAGATCGCAAAAAAACCCTGTTTATTATGTTCAATATGCCCATGCCAGAATTTGCTCTATTCTCAAGAAAACCCGCAATTTGCCTTTAATAAAGGTTAAGGCTTATGAACTTTGTCAAAGCGAGAGAGAGTTAATTAAAGAGCTGATTAAGTGGCCAGAATTAGTTCAGGAGGTGGCACAGAGCTATGAGGTGCACAAAATTCCGTTTTATGTTATCTCGCTTGCTGACAAATTCCACGATTTGTATGAAAAGCGCCGCATAATTGAAGAAGGCAAAGTGATTGAATTTAGATTAAATTTAATTCAAGCCGCTAAGCAAGTTTTGCAAAATGCGTTTAAAGTTTTAGGTATCAGTGCGCCAGAAAAAATGTAAATATATTAACCACCCTTAACCCCTTCTTAAAAATGAAAAGGAGGGGGTAAATTGTCCCCTTTAAGGTGAGAATTAAAGAGGGGCTAATAGAAAATGAAAAGAAATAATCACATCCATTTTATTGGCATTGGTGGCACGGCAATGGCTGCTTTGGCTGTTGCTTTTAAACGCGCTGGTTTTAAAATAACCGGTTCAGACGCTAACACAATTTTCCCGCCAATGAGTGAATATTTAAAAAAGAATAAAATAAAGTATCATATTGGATTTAATAAAAACAATGTTGGCGAGCCAAATGAAATTGTGGTAGGCAATGCTCATTATTCAGAGAAAAATCCGGAAGTTGTTTATGCCAAAGAAAATAAGATTGAATTAGAACATTTCCCGCGCCTGGTAGAGAAGTATTTAATTAAAAAAAATTCAGTAGTTGTTGCTGGCACTTATGGCAAAACAACTATTACTTCAATGACAGCTTGGTTGTTAGATAAGGCAAACAAAAAGCCGAATTATTTAATAGGCGGCATTCCATTAAATTTTAATCATGGCGCCAGGTTAACCTTTCACCCAGCCTCCAAAGAACAAGGCAGGGGATGGTCTGTGGTTGAGGGCGATGAATATCCTTCAGCGTCGCCTTGGGATTTTTCGCCCAAATTCAAATATTATCATCCTAAATATCTAATTTTAACCTCAGCTGAGTGGGACCATATGGATATTTATAAAACCAAGCAAAGTTATTTAAATGTCTTTAAAGATTTAGTTAAGAGCGTACCCCGGAATGGCTTGATCGTGGCCAAATTGGACGGAGAAAATTTGGATGAAGTTTTAAAAAAAGCAAAGTGTAAAGTAGTTTTTTATCAATATCATCCTGACGACTGTGATAAATACCAGGGAAAGAAGGGATTGGCAGGATTAATCAACAAGAAAGCCGTTAAAAACAAAAATACAATTTTATATTCAGTTATGCCAGAACAGGAGGATTCTTCATTATTACAATTCACTATGTTTATCACAACTTTTCAGGACGGCATTTGCAAAAAGATAGCTAAATTTAAAACTCAATTGATTGGTGAATTTAATTTAGAAAATTGGGCGGCTGTCTTGGCTTTGGCTTATGAATTAAAAATTCCAGAAAAAACAATTCTGGATGCTGTTAAAAGTTTTAAGGGTGTCAAAAGAAGGTTAGAAATTAGAGCTCGTTTGCCTAAAAAAGGCAGTATGAATAAAGCTAGCTTGAACGGAGTTACGATTATTGATGATTTCGCCCATTCGCCTTCAAAAGCCAAACAATCAGTTAAGGCACTCCTTCGGCATTTTCCAAAAAGCAGAATTTTTGTTATTTTTGAACCAAATCGGGGCGGTCGGTCAATTAAGTGTTTAAAAAAATACAACCATGTTTTTAATGGGGTGCATAAGGTTTTTATCCCTAAATTAACAGAGTATAAAAAGAAAAAGGGAGTGAGAGATGTTACTGGGCAAGAATTAGCCGACCATTTAAAGTTAACCCATTGCCTTGACGGCGGGGTTGTTTACCAGCCAGATAATAGGAAAATTATTGCTTTTCTCTTTAAGAACACTAAACCCGGCGATGTGATTGCTTTTTTAGGTTCAAGAGACTTTAAAGGTATGATTAAGGAACTTTGCAATTCATAGCAATCTATAAACAAACTTTTATGTTTACCAGAAAAAGCGCCACCCAATCTACCACTTCTCTAATTGCCATTATTTTCATTTTGGTTGTTTTTGGTTTGGTTATGTTAGCTTCTGCTTCGTCAGTAGTAAGTTATGCTAGCTTTAATGACAGTTATCATTTTTTAAAACACCAATTTCTCTATGGATTTTTGCCGGGCCTCTTTTTCTTTCTTTTGTGCTCAAGAATAAATTATAAAGTTTGGAAAAAGTATTCTTTTTGGCTTTTATTAGGCACAATTATACTATTGATTTTAGTATTTACCGGCATTGGCGTCCAATACCATGGCGCTCGTTCCTGGATTAATTTAGGATTTTCTCTGCAGCCTTCAGAAATTGCTAAGTTGACTTTATTGATTTATTTATCAGCTTGGTTTGCCAAATCCAAAGAGCATGTTAAAAGCCTTTCTCACGGCCTAATTCCTTTTATGATTTTTCTTGGTATTATTGCTGGACTTATTGCTTTGCAGCCTGATACGGGCACCCTCTCAATAATTATTATGATTGCCTTAGGCGTTTATTTTGTTGCCGGCGCAAGAATTTCTCATTTAGCAATTTTGGTGATTGTGGGCCTTGTTTTATTTTCTTTCCTGGTTTTAACCGCGCCTTATCGCATGGAAAGAATAAAAAATTTTTTAAAACCTGGCAAGGACCCCCAAAATACTGGTTACCACATTGACCAATCTTTAATAGCAATTGGCTCTGGAGGTTTGTTTGGTTTGGGCTTTGGGCACTCAAGACAGAAATTTGAATATTTGCCAGAAGTGGCCGGGGATTCAATTTTTGCTATTATGGCAGAAGAATTGGGATTTATTTTATCAGTTATGTTTATTATTTTGTTGGTTTACTTTATTATCAGAATATTAAGAATTTCACAGCATAATCCGGATAATTTTGCTAAATTTTTTACTGCTGGGCTTGCTGTTTGGATTGGGGGCCAGGCTTTGATAAATATTAGCGCTATGGCCGGCCTTCTGCCGCTGACAGGCATTCCATTGCCTTTTGTTAGTTATGGTGGCACAGCGCTTATGACAGTTATGGCTGGCTGTGGCATATTGGTCAACATAAGTAGAGGGGAGCGTTAAAACATTAAGAAAAAATTTGCCTATAAATAAATATTTCTGTATAATATAGTTAGTTGGGCTGTGTATAACCCGTTTACAAAAAATCAATTTAACTAATGCAAAAAATTAATCTAATTAATTTAATTAATAAATCATATGGCTAAATTTTTTACCAAAATTGCAAGCGGCAGAGACAGTGATGAAGAGATAGAAGAAACTAATGATTTGCAGGCGGATTTTGAAGAGCGAGAAGAGTCTCCGGTTTTATCTGATCAGCAAACCAGAGAGGAGTGGTTGGACAAGGAAAGGTCTGAAGGCCAGTTGTCAGTTGATGTTTACCAAACAAAAGACAACATAGTTATCAAGTCAACCATTGCCGGAGTTAAGCCAGAAAACATTGATATCTCCATTGACAATGATATGATAACTATTCGCGGCCAAAGAAAAATGGAAGAGGAAGTTAAAGAAGATGATTATTTTTATCAAGAATGCTATTGGGGCAGTTTTTCCCGATCAATTGTTCTGCCTATGGAAGTTAAGGCTGACGAAGCCGAGGCGTCGCTTAAAAATGGGGTTTTGACTATCATTTTGCCTAAAGTTAAAAAGGCTAAATCCGTGGCAGTTAAGGTGAAAAGCGAGTAGTTGTTTAAGTTTATATTTTGAGCGATTTCAGGCGCCCGCAGCCTCGCTGCCTGTTTTGGATAAGGCAATGGGTTAAAACATGTTTTTTATGCCAAGGCAAATTACATGGAGCGGAGGCAGACTAAAAAAATGGTTAATTTTATTTTTAACCTTTTTTTTAGTTATAGTTTTTATTCTTTCAAGCCTTGTTGTCATTGATAAAATTTATGACCGAAAATTTTATCCTTCTGTGAGTGTTACTGGTGTTAATCTGGGCGGATTAACAGTTGAACAAGCTGAAAAAATATTTAAGGCAAAAATAGGGCAATTAAACAGAAACGGCCAGGTGTTTTTTTATCAAGACAAATACACTGTTGTTTATCCAGTTACCATTTCTCCAGCTGACCCTGATTTGATTTATGAGTTAATAACTTTTCGGCTTGACAAGACATTGGAGGACGCTTATCAAATAGGCCGAGACAAAAATTTTTTAAAGAACCTTTGGCAAAAAATAAAACTGCCGTTTATTAATAAAAATTTGAATATTAACTTTGAGCTTAAAGAAGAAGAGATTAAAAAGATACTAATTAATAATTTTGCTGAATTTGAAAAGCCAGGCCAGAATCCAAAGATTATTTTTTATGCCGAAAACGGGCTTTATGGGACTGGTCAGGAAGCCATTGACATTAGTCAAAAGAAAACTGGAGTAGTTTTTGATTATCAGCAAGCAATTAAAGACTTAGAGTCTAATTTGGCTAATTTGAATTTTCAACCTGTTGAGTTGAAATTAAGATTGGACAATCCTGATTTTAGCCGATCAGAAGCCCTTTTCTTGGTTGATGAGATTGAGCAGATTTTAAACTTAACTCCTATCCAGGTTTGTGCCACTACCAGCAATCAATATTTGAAAACCTGGCTAATAACAAAAAAGGAGCTTAAAAAATGGTTAGACCTTGGCTGGCAGTCAGAAAATAAAAAGCCGGCTTTGGTTTTTAAAAAGGATTTAGCAGCAGAGTTTTTGTCAAAAATAAAAGAAGAGATTGACCAGCCGGTTAAAGAAGCAAAATTTAAAATTGAGGCTGGAAAAGTAATAGAATTTCAGCCATCTCAACCAGGACAGGAAGTTGACATTTTTGCTACCCTTGATAATTTTGAGAATAAAATTATCAAGGAAAAAAAGAAACGAGTTGGTTTGGTTATTAAAAAAATTGAACCGCAAGTTACCACTGAAGATGTTAACCAGTTAGGTATTAAGCAATTAATAGGACGGGGCCAATCTAATTTTTCTGGCTCGCCTAAAAACAGAAGGCATAATATTAAAATTGGCGCTCAGCAACTAAACGGTTTGCTTATCAAGCCGCATGAGGAATTTTCTTTAAACAACGCTTTGGGCAAGATTACTGCTGATAAAGGTTACCTGCCAGAATTAGTTATCAAAGGCAATAAAACCATACCAGAATACGGGGGAGGTCTTTGCCAAATTGCCACTACTATGTTTCGTTTAGCAATTAATACCGGTTTGGAAATTACTGAAAGAAAACCCCATGCTTATCGGGTGCCGTATTATGAGCCAGCTGGAACTGATGCTACCATTTATTCCCCTCAGCCTGACCTTAAGTTTATTAATGACACTCCTGCTCATTTATTATTACAAACAAAAATCAAAGGTGATGAATTGATTTTTGAATTTTGGGGTACTTATGACGGGCGCAAGGTATCTACTACCACGCCAAAGATTTTTAATATTACTTACCCAGGGGCTACAAAATATATTGAGACCCAGGATTTAGAGCCAGAAAAAATTAAATGCATTGAAAGCGCGCACAAAGGTGCAGATGCTGAATTTGTTAGGACTATTATTTATGCTGATGGCCAAAAAAAAGAGGAGGTTTGGAAATCTCATTATCGCCCTTGGCAGGCAGTTTGTCTGGTAGGGGTTAAAAAAGATGAAGAGGCAATAAACGAGGAATAAACGAGCAGTTTATGGTTTAATTTTGACAAATTTTTATTTTAGAGTTAAGCTTAAATAGAGCATTAAACAATTAAAAAACCTGTAAAAAAATCCTGAGGACCAAGAAAATAGTCCAGGGTTAGCAAAGTAATAAATTACAGGTTTTAAAGGGAAATATATGAGTTTTTGGGAAAAAATATTCAAACCCAAAGGACCTGAAGTTGAAGCGCCTAATGAGGAAGAAAAGAATGAAAATGAGTCTGAAAACGAAGAAAATGTAGATGAAGGGGAAGAAGCCAAAGAAGAAGCTAAAGAAGAAGTAGGGGTTTAAAGTTTATTTAAGTTGAAAAAGAAAACGCCCTATTAATTATAAAAGTGGGGCGTTTTCTTTTTTAGCCAGAGTTGGTATGTAATTAGAATTATTGCGCCGGCGCCAATCATTATGTCAGCCAGATTGTTATAAAAAAAATCAAAGTTTATGTAGTCAATGATATAGCCAAATTTTAGGCGGTCAATTAAGTTGCTAATAGCGCCCAATAGTAGTAACCAGTAACCAGTAACCAGTAACCAGTAACCTTTTTTGATCGCTTTTGCTGTTTGCCAAAGTAAAAAAAATAAAATAATCAATAATATAGCAATATAATAATAAGACAGCTGTTCAGGGATGTTTATTGAAAAAGCAACTCCGAAATTTCGGCGGTAAGATATTTTTCCTACAATGGCTAAATATTTAAAAATTCTGTCTAAAATAAAAAAAATCAGACACGTTATGCTGATTGTTAAAATATGCTTATGTTCATTTTTGCCGCTTTGACCAAGGTTGCTCATTGTAATATGTTATGTGTTATTAAAATTCAAAAAAGGCGCAAATTTTAAATTTAATTATTTTTTGAATTTTATGCTTCGGGTTCGGACTTATTTATTTTATATTTCACCTTTTAATTTTTTCTTGCATTTAACGCAAGCAGAAGAAGTTGGCCTGGCTAATAATCTTAGTTTAGAAATTTCTTTTTGGCAGTATTTACAAATACCATAAGTGCCTTCTTCAATTTTTTGCAGAGCATTATTAACATCTCTTAGTTCTTTTTCTAATGTTCGTTCCAAAGTCAAACGGTCGCCAAAAGCGGCGACTTCGCCGGCATTTTCATCATCTTTGTTGCCAAAGTCAGGGTATTTTGCCTGATAGTCATCAGTATTATGGATATTTTTCTGGGCAAAATCAGCCAACTCGTCTTCAAGTCGCTTTTTTTCTTGTTTTAATTTATTTTTAATTTTGTTTATAAAAATTTGATTAAACATATTTGTTAATTTTAGTGCAATTTAAACGTTTTCCCATGTTTTTAAATAATTTTATTTTTTCCACCTAGCTAATTATATTATAATACTATTTGCAATTAAAGTAAACCCCATTCATAGGTCTTGGTCTATGAGCCTGGTCAAAATGTATTTGGGAGCTATGTGCCTGTATTTGTCAGGGGAGGATGTTGGCGCGGAGCAAGAGGTGCTTTTAATAAAAAAAAGGCGCCGAACTTTTGGGGCAAAATAATTATTATTTAATCCCCGTTCAGGCGCCAGAGCCCCTAAGGGTATCTGGTGCCCGCAGATGCGCATATCCATCGTTTTGCCTGTATATAATATAATTAAGATAGATACGCACATCTGCAGACTACCAGAATTCTACCCCTATGGAGCTTGATGTCTTTAGGTCCGACTGTGCTAAAGACGATCTCTCTACCGTTTTTCTGGTAATATCACTACCCTTTGTTAAGAGGGTAATAATACACCTTTTTATTTTTATTTTTAAAATCCTTTTTGGATTTGTTTTTGTTTTTTTATTTGAATGTGCAGGGTGGTCGGGCACCCTTTACAAACAGTAGAAAGAGTATACCTAACGTATACACTTATAGTATAGCACATTTTTTTAAGAAAGTCAAAGCTTTTGTGTCAAATATTATTTTTCCGCTAAGATTAAACAAATTTTTATAATATAATTTAACTTATCCACAGGTTGCAATTTATTAAAGCTAGAAGTTTCGCATTTAGCAATATCCTGACTCCGATTTTGAGCACCCAGGACAGAATGGCAAACGCAAAAACCCTAAAAGTATTAAAGCGTTTTGCTTATTTTATTGTTTTGAATCCTGAGTTCTGAGTATTCAGGATTGGCGCATCTCAGGAACAAGGCAACTGGGCTTTGAAACAAATTCAGGACGACCAATAACGAAGTGTTTTTTATGTTTTAATGCCCTTTGTGTTTTAGTGTTTTATCTAATCCACCAATTTTTTTCTCCCTCCATTCCTTTATTTTCTTATGATTCCCTGACAAAAGCACTTTTGGCACCCTGTATTTCTTGCCATTAATTTCCAAAACTTCTGGCCTTGTGTATTGGGGGTACTCGCTTTGCCCATTGCCTTTAGCTGAATATGTTTCTTCTTTTAATGATTGAGGATTGCCAAGATAACCAGGCACTAATCTTGAAACAGATTCAATTATAACCATAGCTGCCAATTCGCCGCCGGATAAAATATATGGCCCCACAGAGATTTTTTCGTCAACAATCTTTTCAACTCGGGCGTCAATTCCTTCATAGCGGCCGCAAATCAAAATCAATTGGTTCAACTTGGAAAATTTTTCTGCCATTTTCTGATTAAATTGTTTACCGGCTGGAGAAAGCAAGATTACCTTTGATTTTTTGTTGTCTTTTTGTTTTAATGATTTTATGGCTTTAATAATTGGCTTAGCCATTAATACCATACCTGGTCCGCCACCATAAGGACGGTCATCAACTTGTTTGCGTTTGCCTTCTGACCATTTTCTTAAATCATGAACACAAATTTTGTTCAATTTTTTTTGAATAGATTTTTTGATTAAACTCTCGTTTAAAAACGAGTCAAAAAGATGGGGGAAAATTGTAATCACGTCAAATTGCATAAGCGGAAAACTGCCTCTGCTCCTTAATTATGCCAGAGGCGAGGGTGAGTAAATTTGCAATACAAAAAGCCATACTAATATTTTAGCATGGCTTCTTGTATTGTTCAAAAGCTTTGCCAACTTAGGCAAGCTAAGCAATTTATATTTTTAGATCGTCAACTGAACTAACATCTTCGGTGGTAGAACTCTCTTTGCGATTGGCTGAGCGTGAGGAACCTTCTGGCTCGTTAATCTTAAGATTAACCCGAGCGTTGTTCCTGGCGCCAACGATTCTTAACAGAGTCCTAATTGCTCTAGCGTTCTGCCCTTGTCTACCAATCACATAACCCATATCTTGAGGGTTAATTTTAAGAGTGATTAACACTCCCATTTCGTCGACGTTACGTTCAGTAGAGACTTCTTCAGGGTGGTCAACTAATGCCTTGACCACGTATTCAACAAATTCCTGGTATTGTGGTTTTGTTGCCATAACTTCAAATCTTTCAATATATTTAACTTTGACAAGCCCTTGCTTTAAACAGCCTTTGACAAAAGCGTTTTTAAGCTTATGCCAAACGTGTTTTATTAATCAAAGAGCGTCAAAGTTAACTATATAGTTCACACCAGCTGGAACGACCTTTCTTTAATTCTTACTCTTGCTTAACCATGAAGAGTAGATTCAGCTGGATCTTAATAAGGCTGATTATATATTAGCACAACCTTTTAAGATTGTCAAATTTTAAAATTAATGTTAAAATAAAAATAATTTTGGAAGGGTGCCGGAGCGGTCGAACGGGCTGGTCTTGAAAACCAGAGTGCCTTTACGGGTACCGTGGGTTCGAATCCCACCCCTTCCGCCAGAAAATTCTCGCTTTGCTCGAATTTTCAGTAATTAGTAATTGGTAGTTTGGGCAAGGAAGAATTGTTTTTATCAAAAGCGA
>CAZDKR010000013.1:7537-10492 GCA_964506375.1 uncultured Gammaproteobacteria bacterium | reverse complement strand
TCTCTCAGTTTCGCCCACATCCTTGGATTTTGGCACTTCAGCTAATCAGAAATCTTTTGATATCTCAAGCAATACAAACTGGAGTATTTCTGACAACAGAAACTGGATCTCTTGCACGCCTACGAGTGGGTCAGGCAACAAAACCATTAATGTGAGTGTAGACAGGTCAGGTTTATCAGCTGGCACTCATTCTGGAAAAATCACTATTAGCAGTTCTGATGCTGGCACTAAAACGGTGAACGTGAATCTGGTAAAAGAAGAAACACCGCCGCCAAATAACTTCTGTTTAGTGCTTGAAGCAGAGGATATGAGTGCTACTACTGGAGCAGTCTGGGGCGATTACCGCATTATCTGGTCAAATGGCGAGATTTACAAAAGAGTTGATTTTCCCCAATCTCAGACTTATGAGTTTGAAGTCAAAGCTAAAGGTGATTACGCTCACGGAGCTTGGCCTAATATGGAGCTCAGGATTGATAATTCAGTTAAGGGTTCTAAGGCAGTTTCAAGCAATAACTGGAATGATTACACTCTTTTAGTTAATGTTCCTGCTGGTTCTCATAAAGTAGCCATTGCCTTTACCAATGATTATTATGATCCTGGCCAAGAAGATCGCAATCTTTATGTGGACAGAATTAAAATCTCAAGCTCTGGCTCAAATCCACCACCACCTCCACCAACCAACAATAACTTAATTGTTAATGGTGATTTTAGCCAAGGCAGAAATTCCTGGCAATTAGAGGTTCATCCTGGCTGTGCTGCTGGCTGGAGAATTAAAAACAATGCTTTAAAAATTAATGTTGACCGTCTTACCTCAGGCGCCAGCAGTCATCCTTACAGAGTTCAAGTTAAACAAGTAGTGACTCAGTTAAAACCGAACACTCATTACAAACTAAGCTTTAAATACAAAGGAACTATTCCTTGGTTAGCAGTCACCATTTCAAAAAACCAGCCTGATTGGACAGATGTGGGGTTTTACAAGACCATAAATGTTAGCTCCAGTTGGCGAACAAGGGAATTCTCCTTTAAAACAAAGCCTGATGTTATTTCAAACAACAAGCTCAATTTCCAAATTGGTTCTGGTTTAGGAGAATTCTGGTTAGATGAGGTGGTGTTAGAAGAAGAAACTTCTTCAAATCCGTCACCATCTCCGCCGCCATTAAACCTAATTCTTGTTAATGAGGATTTTAACAATGGCTTAGGTGTTTTTAAAAAAGAAATACATATTTATCAGAATGCTGATATTTATCAACAAGGCGGCAACGCGGTAATAAAAGTTAAAAAAGCTGGCAACTTTTATGAAGTTCAGCTAAAAACTTTCATTCCAACAGAAACTGGAAGGAAATATGCCCTGGAATTCAAAGCCAAAGCTGATCGGTCACGCAAAATTTACCTTCAGTTAAGCAAAGACACCAGCCCTTGGACTTATTATGGCTTTTGGCAAGAAGTTAAACTCTCAACTTCCTGGCAGACTTATTCTTATGAATTCACTTCCAATCATACTGACAACAGAGCAAGGCTTACTTTTCATGCTGGAGCTGAAATTGGCAAAGTTTACCTTGATTATGTTAAGATAAAGAAAATCTCACTTTCCCGTCCAAACCTGATAACTGAAACTGAGATTAACCCAAAAGAATTCTTTCTCTTTCAGAATTATCCTAATCCTTTTAATGCTTCTACTGTTGTCAAATTCACTCTTGCTCAAGCTCAGCATATTACTTTGGCTATCTTTAACATTCTAGGCAAAAAAGTTATTACCTTAGTGGATAAGGAACTTGAGCCAGGCAATTACCAAGTGAGCTGGAACGGCAGAGATGACCAGGGAAACGAGATGGCAAGTGGCATTTACCTTTGCCTGCTTCAAGCAGGAAAGTGGGTAAAGGTGAAAAAAATGACATTATTAAGATAAAATAAAATAAAAAAACAGGAGGAAACTATTCAAAGTCGCCGCGCGCTACTTACACACGACATCTCCGCGCCCGGCGACTTTTTAATTTGTTTTATAAAGCAAGAGACAAATACTTGACAAAATTGAAATTTAATGTTAATAACTATATATAATTGTTAAAATAATGAACAACAAACTAAAAACAGGAGGAAAAATGACAGCAAGAATAAAGCATATAAAGCATATCACTCTGGGTATGTTTACAGGAGTGGTAGCAGCGGTATGGCTCTTCTGGGGCATAATTTTCTCAATTCCAAAAACAACGATTTTGCTGAGTATAGGGGCATTATTTCTGCTTATGCTCATAATAGCGGAGAATATCAACTTTGTTTTCAGTTTCCTAATTACTTTTCTAATAGCCTCCTTTTTGTTATTTTTTATATTGGATGCAAAATTGCCAAAAACACCAGAACCAAAGCCAGAGCCGCCGTTTCCACCACCATCTGAAATAATAAAGACGGAAATAATACTTCCGTCTTTTTAAAAACATTAAAATAAAAGACCCCGGCAATTTTTAAATTACCGGGGCAGTATAAATAGGGCGCTTTAGTTGGGATCGCCAGCTAAAGCAAATCTTTCAAAGGCGGTTTTCCTTTAAAAGACTTTCCCTATTTATATTTTTTATATTTTCTTCTTGTTCATCTTGCAGAAAAAGATGAGAGATACGCGGAATCCCCTCTTGGGTAATTTTTTCATTGTCAGGAGCACTAAACTCCTGGCTATAATCCCCAAAGAGGGACTGGTCTTTTTTAATTTTATTCATTTTTACACCTCCTGTTTTAAAATTTAAATTTCAATAACAGAAATTTTAAGCGGTTTAGAAAAAGTTTAGATACGATTGATAAAATAATCCAAACTGATTTTCTTTTTAAAACCGCATCTTAAACAGACAAAAGAATTACCTAATAAATACATCTGCCTTTGGCATTGGGGACACCTTTCAGGCAAATTAACGATCACTGGCACTTTCATTCTTTTCTCCTTTCTCCCTGATCCATAAATTTAATCTC
>CAZDKR010000013.1:0-7437 GCA_964506375.1 uncultured Gammaproteobacteria bacterium | reverse complement strand
TTATTTACCATTATCCCGGTCGCCAAAAAATTTAACAACAAAATCAGTACCAAAATTAAACCAATAATAATGGCTGTGTTTAATTGATTTAATTTTGTTGCCATTTGGCGACCTTTTACCATACTTTAATTGAATTTAACATTTAACAATATTATATTTTCATAATACCTAAAACATAAATTAGTGTCAAGCATAAAATTATCCACAGCAAAAATTATAAAAAATTATAAAAAAAGCGCCCTAAAAGGACGCTTAATTCCCCTTCTTAACCCTCTCAAGGAATTGCTCCAGTACCTCTGAGGGGGCATTGGCTAAACTCTCCAAAAGTTTAGCCATTTTTCTTTCTACATTCCTCCCATTTTGTTTTTCTAAAAAAACTTGGTTATGAAGCCTTAAAAGCTCCATAATCTTTTCTTCCATAATACCCTCCTGTAATTAAAGTAATTAAAAAACCGATCTTTTGGACCGGTTGATTTGATTTTTTATTATGTCTTATTTTAAAATAACCTAAATCAACCGATCACAGATCGGAAAAGAAAAAATAAAAGTTGTACCAGTTGTTTATCATCATTTTAATAATACTTTGTTTAAAAATATTTGTCAAGTTCTTCTAAACAAAAGGTGTTTTTAACTAAAAAGTTAAAAAGGGTGCTTTAAAAAACATTACCAAAATGATATTATAAAAGTCTGTCGCGTTTTCTTTTATTACCTAACATCAGCTAATTATCCACAATGTCTTGCCGCGCAACAAAGGGCGGCATTGAAGGCACAGAGCCAAAGCCCTTGACAAATATTTTTTAATATGATAAGATGAAAAATCAACATCAAGCTCTAAATTTAGCTAAAATTAACAAGAAACGGCTATTTCTTTATAAATATCACAAATCTTTCGCGTTTTGGCATTCTCTTTATTTTATGAAATTCTGATAAGCGTCCTCCAAGAGACGACGAGCATGGGGAAACCTTCTTGTAGGATTATTCTGGCCCGCGCACGCGGGACTCGAATATTCCTAAAGAGGTTTTCTTCTCTTGGAGAACATTTATCAGAATCTGCCAAACAACTTTCAATACCCTGGAAATTGCTCCAGGGTTGTTTTTTTAAATCAAAAAATGCTATAATAAAATCATACAAATCATAAAAAACACAAAAGTCAATTAAAACCACAATAATCATCTGCGCTTTCTATATCTTTTGCACTTTTATGAAACTAGTTCTGGATATTGAAACCCAAAATTCATTTAAAGATATTGGCGGAAAGGCAAATTTAAATTTGTTAAAAATTTCCTTAGTTGGAGCTTATTGGTACCCGGAAAATAAATTTCTGACTTTTATGGAAAACGAGCTGCCGCATTTAGAAGAATTGCTAAAAAAATCAGAGCTGGTTATAGGATTTAATTTAAAAGGCTTTGATTACCCAGTTTTGGAAAATTATTTAAAAAATGTTAATTTTAACTCTCTAAAAACATTGGATATTTTGGAAGAAACGCAAAAAATTTTGGGGCATAAAATAAACTTGGAATCAATTGCCCAAGGCAGTTTGGGATTAGGCAAAACAGGCACTGGACTTGACGCTATTGATATGTGGAAAAATAACCAAATTGATGAATTAAAAAAATATTGCCTTAAGGACGTAGAAATTACCAGAGATATTTATGAATACGGCTTAAAAAACAAAGAGATAAAATTTAAAAGCAGCTGGCAAGTATATAGTATTCCGGTTAACTGGTATTAAAGTTATCTGCCCGCTGAGGCCCCAATCCCAAGGACACGGAATGGGGTGAAAACGGGCTCACAAATATGCCTGAAAAACTAATTGGCCAAGTAACGCATTTTTATGGCAATATTGAAGTGGCAGTCTTGAAATTAACAGGCGAACTAAAGGTTGGGGACGAAATTCATTTCATTGGTCACGGGGCTGATTTTACCCAAAAAGTTGAGTCAATGCAGGTTGAACATCAGCAAATTGAAGTTGCCAAAAGCGGCGAGCAAGTAGGATTAAAAGTTGAAGAAAAAGTCAAGCCAGGGACAAAAGTCTATTTAGTAGAAAACGAAGAGTAATTTGAAAACAGGTTGTCGTAAATTTTTTATCCAATTAATTAATTGGTGAGTTTTGAGTTAATGTAAAAAAATACTGTCTAAAAATTAATGAACATTATTTGTTCTAAAAAAACAAAAAATATCTTTGTTCTATGGAACCCCAAATTCCGATCCCAGGTATTCGGGAGCTAGGGTGACATTGTATAAAAAATGAAACCGTCCTCTAAATATGAAAAACAACTATATAAACTAGGCTACACTCTTATAGCCGGTCTTGATGAAGCTGGCCGTGGTTCCTGGGCCGGGCCGCTTGTAGCCGGGGCAGTAATTTTGCCTCCAAACAAAAAATTCAAAGGAATTCGCGACTCCAAACTCCTATCGCCCCAAAAAAGACAAAAATTATTTTTACAGATTACTAAAAACGCTGTCTCTTGGTCAGTAGGCATTGTTTCACATCAAGAAATTGATAAAATGGGCATTATTCCGGCTAATCGCCTGGCTTTTGAACGGGCAGTTAAAAAATTACAAATTACGCCAGAATACCTTTTAGTTGATGGAGTTAGAAATTTTAGTTCTAATATTCCTCATCAATTCATCATCCAAGGCGACCGAAAAATAGTATCCATTGCTGCCGCTTCCATTATTGCTAAAGTTATCCGAGATCAAATTTTAAAAACCCTGCATCAACTTTACCCAATGTACAATTTTGAAAAACATAAAGGATACGGCACCAAAGAGCATCTTAAGTATCTCTCTGAATATGGGCCATCTGAAATCCACAGGTTGTCATATAAGCCCATGTTAGATGAATTGTAATTTAAATTTATAAATAAATTTATTACTATCCTATTCTCAAAAAATTTGATACAATAATAATATGACTGAAGAAAAAAAGGTCCCGGGTGGCAATGAATTGTTAAATCCTTGGGATTTAATTAAAAATAAATTGGGCGTTACCTACGGCTCTAAAGTGGCAGACCTTGGTTGCGGCGGAGCCGGTTATTTTGTTCTCCAAGCCGCTCAGATTGTTGGGCCAGAAGGCATTGTTTACGCAGTCGACATCCTTAAATCAGCTTTATCAAATGTGGAAACTCGCGCCAAACTTCTCGGCTTAAACAACATCAAAACTATCTGGTCTGATCTGGAAAAATACGGCGCCACTAAAATTCACAATGACTCAGTTGATTTTGTAATCCTCACCAATGTCCTTTTCCAAAATAAACATCATGGCAATATCTTAAAAGAAGCGGCGCGTTTAACTAAAAAAGACGGCAAAATTCTAGTTGTTGACTGGCAAGAAGGCCGTTTTCCTATTGGGCCTTCTCCCCAGATCAAGGTCCCTGTTAATCAGGTCATTGACTTGGCCGAAGCTCTCAACTTAAAGCTTGAAAAACAATTTGAAGCAGGCAAATTTCATTATGGGTTAGTGTTTAGGAAAAAATAAGATAAATAGACAACGCAACTAACGGAAACAAATTTGCATTTCATTCTTCTGCTGAACAAATAACCAAAAACACCTTTTCTAAAAAGGTGTTTTTGGTTGGAGCGGGTGAGCGGAATCGAACCGCCATCCCAAGCTTGGAAGGCTTGTGCACTAACCATTGTGCTACACCCGCATCAAAAATAAAATAAAAAACCAAAAATAAAAGATAAAAAACACAAACCAAAAATGTAAAAAGATCAAAAAACATTAAAGCACTTTTAAAGAAATTTTTGTTTTAGTGTTTTAATAAAGATTTAGAAAGTTTCTAAGTTTTTAATATATGTTTTGGTTGCTTCGTCTTCGCTTTTGATTTTTGATACTTTATTTTTAATCTTACTTTAAGTACCATCCACACCTATCCTTAATGCACCCGCAGGCATACTTGGTTTTATCAGGCGTTTCACCTAAAATTTCACAAGTAGTCATTAAATCAGGGTCAGAAGAACACATTTCCAATGAACAACCAATAACATGGCAGTCAGTGTCTTTTTGACATTCTCCATGACTAAAACGAGAATTGCCGGAATAATACTTAGGAGGCACGTTAGTCATATCGCGAATTTGAACTTCAAAATTGTTGTTTGAACCAAAAGGTAAATCAATATTGACATTGTTATGGTTAACTGATTTTGTCGGGAAAAGCAAAAAATAGCCGCCAATTAAAATAATAAGGGCAATAATTAAAATTAGAAACGCTTTTTTATTAAACATAAATAATAAGTTTATCATCCTGAACCCGAGCTTGCCAAGGGAAAAAGGATCTTGCGGAGAACTACAAAACCCTTTGCCCGGCTACCGCGGATTCAAAATGATAATCATATAATCAAGTATGCTTATCTGCTACTGTAGAAGCCGCGTAGGCCTCTGGTTTTGTTTTGGCATCAAAGCCATAACCCCTAACCATACCTACCACTTCGCGAATAACTTCTCTGGTTGGACCTCTTTGCCCAGCGTCAATATGAATTTCAATATTGTAAAGCGACAAAATCTTTTCTGAAATAGTATCAAAAAGTTTTTTTGCCAAATCTATAGACATTAAAGTCTCTTGATAAATCTGATCCCTAAGAGTAGGGCTGTTTTTTCTTTTTTCTTTGGTCCAAAAATAACGACCGCCGTGACCTTGGCGATGAATTACTATTGCAGAAACATAATCAACTTCTGGTGAATGGCGATGCGAATCAGTGCCAATCAAAAGCGAATAACTGCTCTCTGGCGCAGTTTTAACATAGGCGACTATCTCTTCAGCCACGCCATACAAATCAAGTTGTCCTTTGGTAGGAGAATAAAATTCTAAAGACATAAAAGTTTTATTTAAATAAAATATTTTACTAAAAAATCCGATTTTTTACTTAAAATCCTATAACCACTTTTTTAAATAAAAAATCAAAACGAGAATAAAAGAAGTAAAAATTATAAAAAGGAGAATATAAAAATAAGCCAAAGGGTTTGTCTGCACAGGAAGGGCCACGTTCATTCCGTAGAAACTGGCAATCAAAGTCGGCACGCCAATAATAAGAGTTAAAGAAGTGAGAAACTTAATGGTTTTATTAAGCTCATTGGTTAAAACCGTTGAATAAGCCTCGCGAATATTGACAATATTTTTAATACTGGTTTTACACATATCTAAACTTTGACGCGAATCAATAATTAAGTCCTCAGTTAATTCTTGATCCTCTTCAAAAATCTCCACATATTTTCCAGAAAGAATTTTCTCAAAAATTCCAATCAAAGAAACTAAGGAAGTGATAAATTTATTTAAAATTTCTTCTAACTCAACCAAAGAAACAACATCTTTGTTAGTAAGTTTTGACAAATGGACCTTTTTAGTATAAATGTTTTTATTTATCTTCCTAATCTCTCTTTCATAAGACTCGGTGATTTTAAGGCAAAGGTAAAACAAATTTTTAGTCTTTTGAGTGGTGTAAAATTCTTTTTCTTTAAGAAGCCGATCAATGCACTCTAAATGTTCTCTGGAAAAAGTGACAAAGATATCAGGAGCAATGGCAATTAAAAACGGGGCAATCAAAACCCTACCTTGTTTCTGGTAAGGGGCATTAAGGATAATATAAACCACGTCTCCTTCTTTTTCAATTCTGGGAAGTTCATCAGGGTCTAAAGCGTCTTCAAGCTGGGTTAAAGAAAGCCCGAGTCTGTTTAAATAGCGAATATCTTTCTCGCTAGGATCTACCACATCAACCCAGGAGCCAACGCGAATTCCTTCAACCCTTTGGAGTCTCTCGTTTTTAATTGTCCGATAATAAATTGAAATCATATTTTTTTCTTCTAATTTAGCTCTTTAACCTTAGTTTAACCTTTTAAACACTTTTTGTCAAAAAGAAAAACAAAACTCTAAGGACAAGGACAAGCCAATACTTTTTAAATTCAGACGCAAAATAAATACCAAACCTTGCAAAAGGGATCTTGGCGCTTGTAAACTCAAAATCTAACAAGCTCGTGGGGCTGAATGATTTCACCTCCAAGAGATGGGTGTTCTAAAAGGTGCGAGGTAAATTCAAAAACCAGCTTGAAAAAGCCAGTTTTTGAACTTAGAAAAAATTTCTTTTATCTTGCTTTTATTCTGCCGTGGCTGAGGTGCTCATTTTCTTCATCTCCCTTACAATATCAACTAGTTTCTTGTGCGCCTCTCGCAAATAATTGTTTGCTTCCTTGACAAACTTATGCGCCTGGTAAAAGAGCTGGTTAGCGTCAGCTAAATTAGAAATTGCCTCATACTTTTCCCTAGCCTTATCTCTCTTTTCTTTGGCTAAATTGATTTTCTGGTCAAAATCCGAAAGCCAAGCTTCTAATTGGGAGGTGTCCTTGCCAGCTGCTTTTAATTCTTCTAATTTTGTTGCTATCTTGGCTGAAACATTCTCAAACCTTTCAATAATGAAGCTTAATCTTGCGCCCCAAATTTGGCCAATAATTTTCTTCACTTGAACCCGGTGTTTTTTCCAATATTCCCTGATTTCTTTGGCTTTTTCTCTGATTTGGGCAGGTGAAGCTGTGGCAATGCCGCCTTTTTTTTCTTTAAGCCAATTAATATCTTGATCAATTTCAGCAACTATTGCCTGCCTCTCTGCTTCAGAAATAGCCCTTCGGTTTGAAACCCAATTTTTTAAAGACTCGAGTTTTCTAATTAAAACATCAACCGTCTTTTCCAAAAAAACCCTGGCTTGCTTTTCATAAGCAGCCCTGTTCTTGGCATTCTTAAACTTCCTATACTTTGTTTTGACATTCAAAAATTGTTGGCGAGTGGTCTTCCACCAATTTACTTCTTTAAGATATTGCTGGCGAGCTGCTTGGTATTTTGCCCTGACCTCTTGGTCTCTTTCTCTCAAAGTTTTAGCAAAAGCAGCTGAGCCAAATAAACTTAATGCCATTACCCCAATCAAACAACAAGCAACAACTTTTTCACCTTTTCCTTTTAATAATTTCTCTGTTTGAATTACGTCCTGCTGAGAATAGCTATTTTGCTTTGCCAAAGCAAAAACCTTTAAAAAGCGCGAGGAAAATTTATTGAATTTTAGGTCTCTGTTAAAAATTTTCTTTTTTTGCCCCATATTTATTTTCTTATGACCCTGTGAAATTTATAATAAAATTTCCAACAGGGTACAAGATTTTACATTTTAATTAATAACGCCCGTTTAGCTGACCTTGCTCTTGCTATTCAGCAAGGCCTGATAATGCATTATCAAGATTATCTAAAGATGGGTCACTTTCAAAACCTTCCAAATCTGATAAATCATTTAAAAATGCGTCCAGCTCAGCATCCAACTCGCTTTCTAAATTTTCTACTGAAGATATATCCACTTCCGCGGCTTCAGATGCCTCAGGCGCCGTTTCAGAAACTTCTTCACTAACAGCTAGCAAGTCTTGGTCAAGCGTATTCAAAGCCGTGTCCTGTTCCATTTCT
>CAZDKR010000012.1:4673-10506 GCA_964506375.1 uncultured Gammaproteobacteria bacterium | reverse complement strand
ACCAATCTCCAATCCGCATGGCTTAATGTTCTGCAGCCAAGGCGTGGGATAAAATGTTAATATGTTTAAATGCTTTTTGTTCTAATGAAAAATATGACCAAACACGAAGCCAAACAACGGATAGAAAAATTAAAAGAGCAGCTTTGGGAAGCTGATTATGCCTATTATGTTTTAGACAGGCCCATTATGTCTGATGCGGCCCGCGACAGTTTAAAAGATGAACTTGAAAGATTAGAAAAAGAGTTTCCAGAATTTGTTACTTCTGATTCACCTACTCAAAGAATTGGCGGCAAGGCATTGGGTAAATTTGAAAAAGTGCGCCACAAAGTTCCCAAGTATTCTTTGGATGACGTCTTTTCTTGGCAGGAAGTTTTGGATTTTGATGAACGGGCTAAACGGTTTTTAGGCCTGCCTTTAGATAGCCAGATAGAATATACTTGTGAATTAAAGATTGACGGTTTGAATATGACTTTTATTTATAAAAAAGGGATTTTTGAAAGGGCAGTCACTCGCGGCGACGGTTTTGTAGGCGAAGATGTTACCCATACAGTTAAAACAGTCAAGAGCGTACCTTTAAAATTAAAACAACCGGTTGACATTGAGGTCGGCGGCGAAATTTATATGCCGATTAAAAGTTTTGAAAGGTTAAACGCGGAAAGCAAAAAGACTGGGGGCCAAGTTTTTGCCAATCCTCGCAATGCGGCGGCTGGCACAGTCCGTCAGTTAGATCCTAAAATTGCTGCTGAGCGTGATCTGCAAGCATTTTTTTACACAATATATGATTTTGCAGGCACGGTGCATTACCCTGCCCCTGCAACCCAATTTGAAACCCTAGAGTTTTTAAAAGATTTGGGTTTTCGGGTAGAAAAACATTATAGAAAAATAAATAAAATCCAAGAAGCGCAAGATTTTTTTAACCAAATAAAAAAAATCAGGCATCGATTAAACTTTGAAATTGATGGTATTGCCATTAAAGTTAATGATTTAAAATTACAGGAAAAATTGGGCCGAACTGCCAAATATGTGCGTTGGGCTTGCGCTTATAAATTTGCCGCTCAACAAGCCACAACCAGAGTTAAAGATATTCAAGTTCAAGTTGGACGAACCGGACAGCTTACCCCAGTGGCAATTTTAGAACCAGTAAAAGTGGCTGGCTCAACTGTTTCCCGCGCTACCTTGCACAACGAAGACGAGATTAAAAGATTAGATATTAAAATTGGCGATACGGTCATTTTACAAAAAGCTGGTGATGTTATCCCGGACATTGTTAAAGTTTTGCCTAAACTTAGAACTGGCAAGGAAAAAGAATTCCGGATGCCTAAGAAGTGTCCGGTTTGTGGTTCGCTGGTAGTGAGAAAACCGGGCGAGGCGGCCCATTACTGCACTAATAAGAACTGTTTTGCTCAAAACAAGGAAAAATTATATCATTTTGTTTCAAAAGGCGCCTTTGACATTGATGGGCTAGGTCCTAAAATTATTGATCAGCTTTTAGAAGAAGGTTTAATAAAAGACGCGGCTGATATTTTTACTTTAAAACAAGGCGATTTGGAACCTTTAGAAAGATTTGCTCAGAAGTCAGCTTCTAATTTAATTGCTGCTATTAATAGTCGGCGCGAGATAGAGTTAGCCCGGTTTATTTACGCCCTTGGCATTCGGCATGTGGGCGAAGAAACAGCATTATTACTGGCGCAACAAGTAATTAACAAAAGACAATTAACAATTAATAATTTTATAGACGTATTCAAATCATTAACAATTGAAGAGTTAAGCCAAGTTGAAGGTATTGGCGAAGTGGTAGCGCAAAGTATTTATGATTGGTTTCACAATCAGAAGAATATAAATTTTGTAGAAAAGTTGTTTAAAAATGGAGTAAGAATAAAGGTTAAGAAATCAAGGGACTATAGATTAAAAGATAAAATTTTTGTTTTAACTGGGGCTTTAAATTCAATGAGTCGTGATGAAGCTAAACAAAAAATCCGTGAACTGGGCGGCAATGTTTCTTCTTCTGTTTCTAAGAAGACTGATTATGTGGTAGTTGGCAAAGAACCAGGTTCAAAATATGACAAAGCACAGAAGTTAGGGGTGAAGATAATAGGAGAAGATGAATTTTTAAGATTAATCAATGTTAAACAGAATTAACTTTAAGGCACCTAAGATAAGGGTCAGCTATTTACTGACACGCCACAAAAATTTGACATTATTTTTAATCTATGCTATTTTATAAGCAATTGCTAAAAAATTTGACCTTTTAATTAAATACCATTTAATTTTCTGCCTTAAGTGATGCGGACTTTTCCGCTAATCTTAGTAAATTATGAAGGCAGTTACAACTGAATAAAAAATATTAAGAAAACAAGACTCTTCCTGTGGATAAGTAAGAGGGAAGAGATATTTTTGTGTTCATTTTTAATCTTATCCAGCGCGTTTGAGAGCGTCCTCGTTTTTTGCCATAGGAATATCACAATATTTAAAAAAATTTTATCACAGGACAAATGTTCTTATGATTTGGGCGCTGGATTTGCCTGCTTTTAAAAAGCTAAATGACCATCCGTCAAAGTATCAAAATTATTAAAGATTAGATTATTAAAAACAAAGACGGATAATAAAATATGTCCACTTGCATTGAAAGAAGAAAAACTTTTTATAAAAACCAACGTCAAATGCCACTGCCTGATTTGATTGAGATTCAAAAAAGGTCCTATGCCTGGTTTTTTAAAGAAGGATTAAAAGAGCTTTTTGAAGAGATTTCTCCAGTTAAAGATTTTATTGGCCGCGACTTAGAACTTTATTTTGGCAACTATTTTTTAGATGAACCAAAATTTGACGAAGTTAGAGCCAAAGAACGAAATGCTACCTATGAAGCCCCTTTAAGAGTTCAAAGCAAGTTAGTTAACAAGAGAACCGGAATAGTTAAAGAACAGGAGATTTATTTGGGAGATTTTCCCTTGATGACTGATCGCGGCACTTTTATTATTAATGGCATTGAAAGAGTGGTGGTTTCTCAACTGATTCGTTCAGCCGGGGTTTTTTTTACTTCCGAATTTTATAAAGGCAGGAAATATTATGGTGCTAAAGTTATTCCAAACAGAGGCGCCTGGTTAGAGATTGAAACCAACTACAATAATGTTATTACTGTTAAAATTGACCGTAAAAGAAAAGTGCCGGTAACTGCTTTGTTGCGGGCTTTTGGTTTTGCTACTGACGAGGAAATAAAAAGTCTTTTTAAAGACGTGGACCGCGATCCAGAAATTAAATATATTGACGCTACTTTAGAAAAAGACGCCAGTCATTCGCAAGCCGAAGGTTTTAAAGAAGTTTACAAGAGAATTAGGCCTGGTGATTTGGCTACTGCCGAAGACGCTAAGCAGTTAATTGAAAGCATGTTTTTTAATTTTGAGAGATATGATTTTGCTCGGGTTGGCCGTTACAAATTAAACCAAAGGTTTGGTGAAAACTATCCTTTGACTAAAGAGCATCGCACTTTAAAACCAAGCGACTTGGTTAATATTTTGCGAGAGATAATTCGTTTAAACAATACTCAAAAAGAGCCTGACGACATTGACCATTTAGGCAATAGAAGGGTCAGGGCTGTTGGAGAATTGGTCCAAAATAGGTTTCGGATTGGGCTGGCGCGGATGGAAAGAATTATTAAAGACAGGATGTCAACTTTAGATATTAACCAAATTACTCCGGCTCAGTTGGTTAATGCTCGGCCAGTAATTGGGGCAGTTAAAGACTTTTTTATGTCTTCCCAGCTTTCGCAGTTTATGGACCAGACCAACCCTTTGGCTGAGCTGGAGCATAAGAGAAGATTGTCAGCTATGGGGCCCGGCGGCTTGTCTAGAGAACGAGCTGGTTTTGAGGTTAGAGACGTTCACCGAACTTACTATGGCCGGATTTGCCCTATCCAGACTCCAGAAGGACCGAATATCGGTTTAGTTGGACATTTAGCTTGCTATGCACGTGTTAATGATTTTGGTTTTATTGAGACCCCTTATTATAAAGTGGAAAATGGACAGTTGACTAATGAGGTGGTTTACCTTGATGCTTTTAATGAGGAAAAGTATGTTATTACTGCGGCCACTACCCCCACTGACGATCAGGGTAGATTTATTGAAGAAAGGGCAGGGGTGAGAAAAGAAGGGGAGCCAGTTATTGAACACACCCAAGAGATTGACTTAGTGGACGTGGCTTCTAATCAGATTGTTTCTATTGCCACTTCATTGATTCCATTTTTAGAGCATGACGACGCTTGTCGAGCCTTAATGGGTTCTAATATGCAACGCCAGGCAGTGCCTTTGGTTAGGCCTCAAGCGCCGTTAGTTGGCACTGGTGTTGAAGCTAAAGCGGCTGAAGATTCAGGACAGTTATTAATATGCAAAAAGGACGGCCAAGTTGTTTATGTTGATGCACGGAAAATTGTGGTTAAAAATGAAGAAGGCAAAGAAGATGAATATCGTTTAGTCAAGTTTGATCGCTCCAACCAAGCCACTTGTTTAAACCAAAAGCCGTTGGTGCGAAAAGGTGAGAAGGTAAAAGCCGGCCAAGCTTTAGCAGACGGGGCTGCTTGCGACAATGGCGAATTGGCTTTGGGGCAAAATGTATTGATCGCTTTTATACCTTGGGAAGGCGGCAACTATGAAGACGCCATTTTAATTTCTGAAAAATTAGTTCGCGACGACAGATACACTTCAATTCATATTGAGAATTACAGCACTGATGTTAGGGAAACAAAATTAGGGCCAGAAGTTGTTACTCGCGATATTCCGAATGTAAGTGAGGAAAAATTAAAAGATTTAGACGAGAACGGCATAGTTAGATTGGGCGCTGAAGTGTTGTCCAATGATATTTTAGTAGGCAAAATTACTCCTAAAGGAGAAACAGAGTTAACTGCAGAGGAAAGATTGTTGCGAGCAATTTTTGGGGAAAAAGCTAAAGAAGTAAGAGATTCTTCCTTAAGGTTAGAACACGGCGAGCGGGGCAAAGTGATTGATGTTAAGGTGTTTTCTCGGGAGAACGGCGACAAGTTGGCCGCTGGAGTGATTAAGCAAATTCAAGTAACAGTAGCCAATCTTCGAAAAGTTCAAGTGGGCGACAAAATGGCTGGCCGTCACGGCAACAAAGGCGTGATTTCTAAAATTGTGCCGCAAGAAGATATGCCATTTTTAAAAGACGGCACGCCAGTTGATATTATCCTCAATCCTTTAGGAGTGGCTTCAAGAATGAATTTAGGCCAAGTCTTGGAGACTCATTTAGGTTTGGCAGCTAAAACTTTAAATTATAAAGTTGCCACCCCGGCGCTTAACGGTGTTTCAGAAGAAATAATTAAAAGTGAATTGAAAAAAGCCGGTTTTTCTGAGAGCGGCAAAGAAGTATTATATGACGGCAGAACCGGGGAGCCGTTTGAGCAGCCAGTAACTGTGGGTTATATGTATATGATGAAGCTAATTCATATGGTGGAGGATAAGATTCATCAGCGTTCTATTGGTCCTTATTCTTTGGTTACTCAGCAACCGTTGGGTGGTAAGGCTCAGTTTGGCGGCCAGAGATTTGGCGAGATGGAGGTTTGGGCTTTGGAGGCATATGGCGCTGCCTACTCTTTGCAAGAGATGTTGACTATTAAGTCAGACGACGTGCCAGGCAGGTCAAAAGCTTACGAATATATTATTAAAGGTGAACCAATTACTAAACTGAATATCCCAGAATCATTTAATGTTTTAGTTAGGGAGCTAAAAGGCTTATGTTTAGATGTGGAATTATTAAAAGATGGTAAAGTGGTGAGCGAAAATAATAGCGAGCTGTCAGAAGAGGAAAGGAGCAAGGAAAAGAAGAA
>CAZDKR010000012.1:0-4573 GCA_964506375.1 uncultured Gammaproteobacteria bacterium | reverse complement strand
ATTTGGGG
Organism: uncultured Gammaproteobacteria bacterium; assembly: GCA_964506375.1. Lineage (GTDB taxonomy): Bacteria > Patescibacteriota > Patescibacteriia > UBA2196 > UBA2196 > CAZDKR01. The sequence goes on along the minus strand of CAZDKR010000012.1, from coordinate 4,565 downwards.
CAGGTGATATTTTGTATATTTATGTCCGAAGATAAGCAGAAAATTTTAGACTTTAACGCCATTCGTCTTAAAGTGGCTTCACCCGAAGTTATTAAAAGTTGGTCGCATGGCGAGGTTTTGAAACCGGAAACTATTAATTACCGGACCCAGAAGCCAGAGAAAGACGGCCTGTTTTGTGAACGTATTTTTGGCCCAACAAAAGATTGGGAGTGTTATTGTGGTAAATATAAAAGGATTAGATACAAGGGTATTATTTGCGACAAATGCGGCGTGGAAGTAACTCGTTCTTTGGTCAGGAGGGAAAGAATGGGCCATATAGAATTAGCTGCCCCAGTTTCTCATATTTGGTTTTTGCGCGGCGTGCCGTCAAAGATTGGCTTAGTTTTAGACATTTCAGCCCAAGATTTGGAAAAAGTGATTTATTTTGCCAGTTTTATTGTTACTCATGTTGATGAAAACTTGCGGCAGGAAACTTTAAAGCAAATTGACAATGAGTTTAAGCAAAAGAAAAAGCAGTATGAAAGCAATTTTGAGAATCAAAGAAATCAAATCAAAAGCAATAACAAACTTTCACCAGAAGACAAGGAAAGCAAATTAAAAGAATTGGAAATTGTCAAAAACAATCAACTGAAAGAACTTTCTACTGTTGCTGAAATGGCTAAAAAGGAGTTAAGGGAGCTGCGGGTAAAGCAGATTATTTCAGAAAATACTTATCAAGATTTGGCTTTAAAATATGGCCATATTTTTGAAGCTTCAATTGGCGCTGAGGCAATTAGGCAGTTGCTGCAGGAAGTAAATTTAGAAGAGGAGTTAAGCGCTTTAGAGAAAGAATTGAAAAATGCCTCGCCAGCCAAGAGGAGAAAAATCATAAAACGATATAAACTTTTGAATAATTTAAAAGAAAGGGAAATAAGACCAGAATGGATGATTTTAACAGTGATTCCGGTCATTCCTCCAGACCTGAGGCCAATGGTGCCGTTAGACGGCGGACGTTTTGCTGCTTCTGATCTTAATGATTTGTACCGTAGGGTAATAAATCGCAATAACCGCTTAAAGAGACTGCTGGAATTAAACGCCCCTGAAGTGATTGTAAGGAATGAAAAAAGAATGCTTCAGGAAGCAGTTGACGCTTTAATTGATAATTCAGCCAGACATGGCAAGACTGTTACTGCTTCAACGGGTCAGAAAAGGATGCTGAAAAGCTTGGCTGATTCCTTAAAAGGAAAGCAGGGCAGATTTCGCCAGAATTTATTAGGCAAAAGGGTAGATTATTCTGGCCGAAGCGTGATAGTAGTTGGCCCGCACTTAAAGATTTACCAGTGCGGCTTGCCAAAGAAAATGGCTTTAGAGCTTTTTAAACCATTTATTATTTCTCAACTGATTAAAAAAGAATTAGCCCACAATGTCCGTTCTGCTAATAGGTTTATTGAGGCAGGTCATACTGAAGTCTATGATATTTTGGAAAATATTATTAATAAAGCCCATGTTTTATTGAATAGAGCCCCAACTCTTCACCGTTTGGGCATCCAAGCCTTCCAGCCAGTTTTAATTGAGGGTAAAGCCATCCAAATTCACCCTATGGTTTGCGCTGCTTTTAATGCCGACTTTGATGGCGACCAGATGGCTGTTCATGTTCCTTTGACAGAGGAAGCAAAAAAAGAGGCGAGCGAAATTATGCTTTCAGCCAAGAATTTACTGCGGCCAGGGGACGGCTCGCCAATCACCACTCCTTCCCAGGATTTGGTTTTAGGTATTTATTATATGACCGTGTGCTATGATCAGGCAACAGGTAGTGGGCAGCGGGCAATGGACAACAGGCAACCCTCTTCTGCCTTGGCAGACACCGGAATTGCGACGGATAGCCAAGCAACAAGCAATAAAAAAGTTAAATATTTTTCTTCACCTGAAGAAGCCATTATGGCTTATGAGTTAGGCCATATTCACCTGCAAGATCAGATTAAAGTTAAATTGTCAGCTGAGTTTATTAAAGAATGCCAGCATAAACCTGAAAGCAACCCTCTTCTAACAACCGTGGGCAGATTGTTGTTTAATGCCATCTTGCCTCAAAAAATAAAATTTATAAATCAAGTGATGGATAAAAAGGCCTTAAAAAATTTGGTTTCTTCTTCTTTGGAGTTTTATGGCATAGAAAAAACCGCTGAGTTGCTGGATAAGATTAAAGCAATAAGTTTAAAGTATTTAACCATCTCTGGCATTTCTTGGGGTATGGATGACCTGCCTCAACTACCAGCTAAGGCAGAATTAATTAAACAAGCAGAGTTGGAAATTGATCAAATTCAAGAGCAATATGAGACAGGTCTTTTGACTAATGATGAACGGCAAACCAAAGTAATTAAAGTTTGGTTAGAAGTGATTAAAAAAATTACAGATTTATGCCGGGAAACATTATCTCAATTAAAAAATAACCCAGTTTATGCAATGATTGAATCAGCTTCTCGCGGTTCATGGAATCAAACTACTCAGATGATGGGCATGAAGGGTTTGGTGACTAATCCGGCTGGCGAAACCATTGAGTTGCCAATTAAGGCTTCGTTTAAACAAGGTTTTGATGTTTTGGAATATTTTATTTCTACTCATGGCGCCAGAAAGGGTTTGTCAGACACTGCTTTGCGAACAGCCAGCGCCGGTTATTTAACTAGAAAATTAATTGATGTTTCTCAAAGCGTGGTTGTTTTAGAAGATGACTGCGGTGATGAAGAGGGTCTGGTTTTGACCCGCGAAGAATCACAGGAGATGGGCGAGAGCCTGGCACAGCGTGTATTGGGCAGAGTGGCAGCTGAAGATATAAAAGACCCAAAAACCAAAAAAGTTATAGTAAAGAAAGGGGAAGTAATTGGATATGAGGCATCGCGAAGAATTGAAAGTTTAGATTTAGAAGCAGTTAAAATTCGTTCTATTTTAACTTGCAAGACCAATCGAGGCGTGTGTGTCAAATGCTATGGCTGGGATTTAGGTTACAATCGTTTGGTTGAAAAAGGCACAGCAGTTGGCATTGTTGCTGCCCAAAGCATTGGCGAACCCGGCACCCAATTGACAATGAGAACTTTTCATACTGGTGGTGTGGCGGCAGCAAGTGATATTACCCAAGGTTTGCCTCGGGTAGAAGAAATTTTTGAAGCCCGACCAGTTAAAAAGCCTGCCTTGATTGCCCCAATTGACGGTCAGGTAAGTTTGGAAGAAATTCAAGAAAAGAAACAGAAAATTATCAAAATTACTGGCCAAGAAAAAAAGACAGCTGAAATCAAGGTTCCTCTTAAAGAAATAGATAATTTATTAGTTAAAGATGGTGATAAGGTTAAAAAGGATCAAATGATTTTAGAAACTAAGGAACGGCAGGAAAAGGCTCCTTTTAGCGGCAGGGTGAAAATTGAAAAAGAAGGCAAGGAGAATTGGAAGGTAATAATTGAAGCCAAGAAGAAAGTTGTTAAAGAATTGCCGCCAGTTAGCGGTATGGTTTTGTGGGTTAAGGATGGTGATCAAGTAGTGCGCGGCCAACAGTTATCAGAAGGAAGTTTGGATTTGCGTGAACTTTATAACCTTCGAGGACAACAAGAAACGCAAAAGTATATTATTAAAGAAATCCAGTACATTTATTCTTCCCAAGGCCAGAAATTGAATGACAAGCATATCGAGATTATCGCTCGTCAAATGTTTTCCCGTGTTTTTATCACTGAGTCCGGAGACTCTGACTTTTCTCCTGGTGAAATTGTTGAGTTGGCAGAATTTAACGAAGTCAATGATAAGCTAAGTAAGGAAAAGAAAAAATTGGCTCAGGGTAACTTGTTATTATTAGGAATTACCAAAGCATCGCTTTCAACCTCCTCATTCTTGTCAGCAGCCTCGTTCCAAGAAACAGCTCGGGTTTTGATTGACGCAGCTGTTTCAGGTAAGATTGATTATTTAAGAGGATTAAAAGAGAATGTAATTATTGGCCGTTTGATTCCAGCTGGGACAGGATATAGAAAATAACAAGATATTTTAGCTTATCCTCCTAGGCACAGAGGTCCAATATAATGAAAAAATTTTATCTTTTGTTTATAATTCTAATCATTTTTTGGCTAACCGGCTCTTTGGTTGATACAGCACTGTGGGGGCACAGTCATTATAATTCTCCATCTTGGATAATTGGCAATTTGGAGATTTTTTGGTTGGTTTTAAATCAGTTTTTACTGCCTTTTATGATAGTTTTGGTTCTTAGGCCGAGCTGGTCTTTTTTCTGGTTTTTTATAGGAACTGCTTTATACGGTTCAGTTGTTTGGGACATTGCTTATTCGTTTTTGACGCGCGGCTCTTTGATTTCAGATAGTTTGACCCGCTGGTTTTCTTTAGGCGATTTTGTTATTTCTATCGCACCAAAATATGTTTTGACTTTTCACTTATTGCGCATAATAGCTGGTACAATAATTTTGCTTTTTGTTTGTAGAAAAATAAAAGGTGAATTTGCAAGAGAGAATGAGCAATAGCAAGGTTAAACAGTGCGTTTTTGCTTAAAAATTTTGTCGTCTAATTTGGTCCGATCGGCCATTTTTAGACGACAAAATTTA
>CAZDKR010000011.1:0-11110 GCA_964506375.1 uncultured Gammaproteobacteria bacterium | reverse complement strand
GTATAATATTTTTAGAAGAATAGCTAAATAGCGTTTTTTTGCTTAACAGGAAAATGAGTTAAAAGTTTAATAGTTATTTTATTTTGCAAAAGTTTGCAAAGTTTATTAAGTTAAATCTCTGTGTATTTTTTTGTTTTTACAATATTCTTTTAATGTTTTTTAGTACATTTTCGGGTCCTATTGAAATTATATGTCCTCAAAAATTTTATCTGCGGCTACAATTGGTCTTGACGCCCAGCTTGTAGAAGTTGAGGCTGATTTTGGCGGCGGCGGGGATGGCGGTAAAATTATTATTGTTGGCTTGCCTGATGCAGCGGTCCAGGAATCGCGAGAACGGGTCTGGGCCGCTATTAAGAATTCTGGTTTATCCTTTCCCCGTTTGAGAATCACTATTAACTTAGCTCCGGCTGATTTAAAAAAACAAGGGCCGGCCTATGACTTGCCAATTGCTTTAAGCATTTTGTCAGCTAGCGGGAAGATTGTATTAAACAAAGAAGAGAAAAGTTTGTTTATTGGGGAATTGTCCTTAAACGGCGATTTAAGGCCAGTGACTGGCATTCTTTCAATTGCTATCTTGGCCCGACAGCAAGGGATAGAAAATTTTTACTTGCCAGCTATTAATGCGCCAGAAGCTAGTTTAATTCCCGGTCTTAATGTTATGCCGGTTAAATCTTTATCTCAATTAGTAGAACATTTAACTGGTCAAAACAAAATTTCTCCTTTTGAAAGAAAAGAAGAAGAACGTCAAGAACCTAATTTATGCCATTATGATTTTGCTTATATTAAAGGCCAGGAGCATGTAAAAAGAGCCTTGGAAATTGCTGCTGCCGGCGGGCATAATATTTTAATGACAGGCCCGCCAGGTAGTGGCAAGACGTTGCTGGCAAGGTCAATGCCAACTATTTTGCCAAGCATGACTTTAGAAGAGTCATTAGAAGTTACTAAAATTTACAGTGTGGCCGGAATTTTGCCTCCTGATAAGCCCTTGATTCAAGAACGGCCTTTTCGCTCGCCGCACCATACCGCTTCAGGAGTAGCTTTAGTAGGCGGCGGTGCTTGGCCTAAGCCTGGAGAAATATCATTAGCCCACCGGGGTGTTTTATTTTTGGATGAATTTCCAGAGTTTCCCAGGGTTGTTTTAGAAAATTTAAGGCAACCTTTGGAAGATGGAGTTATTTTTGTTTCTCGTGCTTCAGGAACTTTAAAATTTCCAGCCAAATTTATCCTTTTGGCCGCTATGAACCCTTGCCCTTGCGGTTATTTGTCAGATTTAGAAAGGCGGTGCACTTGTTCCCCTGGGCAAATTATTAAATATCAAAAAAGAATATCCGGGCCTTTATTGGATAGGATTGATTTGCATGTTGAGGTTCCGAGGGTGAAGTTTGAAAAGCTGGCTGCTGAAAAAGCGGCAGAATCTTCAAAAGAAGTAAGAAAAAGAGTGCAACAGGCTCGAGATAAACAGGCAGAAAGGTTTTCTGATTCCAAAGTGAAAATAATTACCAATTCTGAGATGTCGTCCCAAGATGTAAAAGAATTTTGTCCAGTTAGTAGTCAAATTCAAGACTTGCTTCGCAATGCTGTCAATCAACTTCACCTTTCTGCCCGCGCTTATTTTCGTATTCTTAAATTAGCCCGCACTATTGCTGATTTAGAAAACCAAGAAGATATTTCCGCACATCATGTGGCTGAGGCTTTGCAATATCGGCCTAAGATGGAATAATTTCAAGCATGATACCAGTGAAAGAGAGTAGCCTGTGGGTTTAAATTCAATTTGTTAAATATATCAATTATTAATCTACCCAAGTTAAGGATAAATTACAAAAAAGTCTCTCTGGTTTCATTTGACCAATAACCGTTAGATATTTAAATTTAATTTTACTTACTAAATATTGCGATCGCAACATTTAGTAAGTAAAATTTTTAATTATTTTTTATTGCTAGTTAATATTATGTTTTTATAGCGCAGTCTGTCTTAATTATTTTATACATAAAATTCCCATGCTTTAATGATCGTTTTATTATCGGTTAATACTACGCCCTAAAGTTTGCTTTAATTATCTAGGCAAATAAATTTTATTTGTATTTTTATTTTTTTGTTTGCGCTAATTGAACCGTATTTTTTAATAAAAACGCCACTGTTAAGGGTCCTACTCCGCCTGGCACAGGCGAGATATATTTTGATTTTTTAAAACAATCAGGGTGGACGTCACCAAATATTTTTTTGCTTTTTTTATTGCGGGTGATACCAACATCAATGATCACAGCATTTCTTTTAATCATCTCTGGTTTAAGCCAATGTTTTTTGCCCAGGGCAGTTATGATTAAATTGTAATGTGTAATGCGTAATGTGTAATGCGTAATTTTTGGTTTTAATAAGACGTCCGCTTTGACTTTATCCTTCTCTAATAGAAATTTTAACGGCTCTGCAAACTCTAAACTATTGCACAGAATAACAGCCTTTTTGTCAGCCAATTTTCTCTTTGAGATTTTTATCAAATGCAAAATCGCTTGAACCGTTGGCGGGATAATTCGCAAGTGTTTTAATGTTTTTATGTTTTTATGTTTTAATGATTTGAATCCATCAACGTCCTTTTCATCACTAATAGCATTGATTATTTTTTCTGTATTAAATTTTTTTGGCAGTGGTAGTTGCACTAAAATGCCGTGAATTTTTTTTGATTTATTTAACTTCTCAATCAACTTTAAAACCTTTTCTTGTGAAATAGAAGCAGGTAAGATGTGTTTTTCAAAATAAATACCAACTTCTTTAGCTTTTTTCTCTTTGATTTTAATATAAATTTGCGAAGCCGGATCTTTGCCAATTAAAATAGCAGCTAAACCAATTTTAGATTTCAGATGGCTGATTTTGGATTTAAGAGATTTTATAATCTCTTTGGCTTCTTGATTGCCATTAAGGATTGGAGATTGATGGGATTTCATAAATACAGAAAGCAAAGCCTTTATTTATATCCTTCAATTCTATATTTAATTTCATAATTCATAAATCATAATTCTTAAATCTGTTCGTAATTTTTCTGACTTCTTTAAACACATCCTCGGGATTTCTTTTCTCTACCAAAACTTCATAAATCCACTTCGCAATCATTTTCATTTCTTTTTCTTTCATTCCCCTGGTTGTCACAGCTGGCGTGCCCAGGCGGATGCCAGAAGGTTTAAACGGGGTGCCTGTTTCATAAGGCACTGTGTTTTTATTAACTACTAAGCCAGCTTTATCTAAAAGAATCGCCGCTTGGCGGCCATCTATTCTCAAAGGAAAATTGGACTTTGCCGAAAATTTTCTCAAATCAATCAAAATTAAATGTTTGTCAGTGCCGCCAGAGACCAGATTAAATCCATATTTTTTCAACTCCATTGCCAGCGCCTTGGCATTTCTTATAATCTGCCGGGCATAAATTTTGAATTTGGGCGACAATGCTTCTTTTAGGCAGACTGCAATAGCCGCAATGTTATTGTCAAAAGGCCCGCCTTGGAGTCCGGGAAAGATAGCCCGATCAATTTTACTGGCCAACTCTTTTTTACAAATAACAATTGACCCTCTTGGCCCGCGCAAAGTTTTTTGGGTTGACATAGTGACCACGTCAGCCCAAGGAAAAGGCGATCTATTAACCTTAGCCGCTACCAGCCCGGCTTCATGGGCAATATCAGCCAAATAATAAGCGCCAACTGAATGAGCAATTTCTGCCATTTTCCTGTGGTTAATTTCCCTTGGATAAGCAGTACCACCAGAAATTACGAGTCCGCTTTTGCCTTTGCTAAAACTACGGCGGGCAAGTTTATAAACTTTGTTATAATCAAGCACTTGAGTATCTTTTTCCACTTTGTAGCGGATAATTTTAAATATTTTAGATGAAAAGGTTACTTTGCGGCCGTCTGGCAGGTCCCAGCCATGCGAAAGGTGGCCGCCGTCAGGCAGGTTCATAGCCATAATTTTCTGACCTGGTTTTAGAAGAGCAGTAATAACGCAAAAATTGGCAATCGCGGCTGAGATGGCTTTGACATTTACGTGCCATCTTTTGTCAGATAAACCAAACAATTTCAGAGTCCTTTTGTTAGCCAATAATTCTATTTCATCAATATATTCATTGCCCGGGTAATATCTTTTCTTGGGTTCACCTTCAGAATATTTATTGGTTAAAACCGAGCCCAATGCTTCTCGCACAGCTTGGGAAGCGTAATTTTCAGATGGAATCAGCACCAGCTTTTCCTGCTGGCGCTTTTCTTCTTTTTTTATTAAATTATAAATTTGATTGTCAGTTTGTTTTAATTTCATAAGTTTAATTTTTTGCCACAACAAAAACCTTGCCTTTAATAAGGTTGAGGATTTTCTATTTTACTTCAATTTTAACTTCCTTGCTTTTTACGCTCCGCCCGTATTTGTCAGTTACAATGCCGTAAAATACGTATTCCCCGGCTTCAGGAATATCATCCCAAGTAAAAACCAAATCAGTTTGATTAACTTTTTTGTATCCTAACCATTTTGATGATTGGGTGTCAGTGTTTTTAACATAAAAATCAATTTTATTATAATATTCAAAATTTTCAACTTTGATTTCTACAGGGTAAGGAAAATTTTCTTCATACAATTCAGTTCCGTCCTTTGGTTTTAAGATGGAGATCGGCTGGGTAAAGTCAGCAGGCAAATTGAGTTTGATTTTTATTTCAGCTGATTTGCTGTTGTCAATATCATCAAAGGCAATGGCTTTTAAAATGTGGTCGCCATTTGAAAAACCAATTAATTTAAAATTGTTGAGATGAAACGGAGCACTGTTAACCGTGGCGATTTTTTGGTCGTCCAAATAGTATTCAACTCGTGACACGCCGCGCGGAGCTGAGACAGAAATTATAATATTCAAGTCTGGCGAGGTAAAATTAGCTCCATCTGCCGGAGAATTTATTGAAATTGACGGTTGGTTTTCCAAGGTATGCAGATCATCATATTCAGTTGGCAGCTTTGCCTTTGTTTCATAACCGTTTTCTTTTGCCCATTTCTCAACTGCTAATTCCCAGTTATTATAATTTTCATCCAAATTCCAGGGTTCGTCAGGTATTGGTCCCAATGGATTGTTTTTATTAACATAATGTAAAATATTATGCACTTCCCTAAAAACCTTTTCTTCAATATATGATTTGGGTGTCAGGTTAGTGGCTAACTTGCCTGATGCTTTGTCAATTTTAACTCTTACTTCGCCAGCAACCTCTCCGTTTAACATTGGTTTGTTGGGTAGATTTTTTTCTTCTGGCTTTTTGAAGTTTTCAATTTCGGTGTCTTTTAAAACCTCTTTCATAAATTCATGCCAAATAGGAGCAGCAACATTAGCTCCAGCAGCAGCGCCTTTCATAACTTCGCCTCTGGTATTGCCAACCCAAACACCACAGGCGAGTGAGGGCGTATAACCCAAGGTCCAGGCGTCTTTATAGTCATTAGTAGTGCCTGTTTTAGCGGCCACTGGCCGTTCGCCCAAGGTTAAATAGTTTTTCTTACCAAAGACAAACGCACGCGCTTCATTGTCTGATAAAATGTCAGTAATCTGGCGAGCGATTTGTTGATCTAAAACATGTTTAGCTTTATTTTTCTCTGGCTTGTTTTCTTCTAAGATTTTTCCTTGACTGTCTTCAATTCTTAAAATCGCCAGAGTTTTTTTATACTCTCCCTCCCTGGCCAAGGTGGCAAACCCATTAACGTGTTCTAATAATTTTACTTCTCCTCCTCCTAAAACTAAAGATAGTCCAAATCGTGACCGGTCTTTAAAAGTGGTATAGCCCATTTTCTCTGCTAAATTTAAAACATTTTCTACTCCAACTAAATATATTGTTTTTACTGCTGGTACGTTTAATGACCCGGCCAATGCTTTTCTAATTGACACTGGGCCAAAATATTGATCATTATAATTGTGCGGCTGATAATCTTCTGGTTGTGCTTTAAAAGTAGTTAAGACATCAAAAAGAATGGTTCTTGGCGAATAACCTTTTTGAAATGCTGCGGCATAAACAATTGGCTTAAAGGATGAGCCCGGCTGCCGAGGTCGTAGCGCCACATTAACAGCCCCGTCGTTTTCTTCATCAAAATAGTCAACAGAGCCAACCATTGCAGTGATCTCGCCCGTCTTGGCATTTAGAGCCACCAAAGCCGCGTTTCGGGCATTGTATTTTTCTGTGTTTTTTTCAACCCCCTTTTTAACTACTTCTTCCGCGATTTTTTGTTGTTTAATATCCAAGGTGGTGATAATTTTCAAACCGCCTTGCTCCAGCATCTTTTCACCATATTCTTTTGCCACCAATTCGCGCACATAAAAAACAAAATGAGGTGCGATGATTGAAGAGGAAATTTTTGAAAATTTTAATTCTTGTTTCTTTGCCGCCTCTGCCTGATCCTTAGTAATATATCCCTGTTGGACCAAAGTGTCCAAAATCCAGTCTTTGCGTTTTAATAATTTGTCTTTGTGGGAACCATAAGGCGAGTAATAACTGGGTGCCTGGGGCAAGGCAGCCAGAGTTGCCGCTTCAGCTAAGGTTAATTCTTTAGCAGATTTATTAAAATATTTTTGCGCTGCCGCTTCAATGCCATAAGCCGTACCCCCGTAAGGGATTTCATTAAAGTACATTTCTAAAATTTCGTCCTTGGTAAATCTTTTTTCCAATTGCCAGGTAAGTATGGCTTCTTTGAGTTTGCGGGTATAAGTTTTTTTGGGGGTAAGGAGTGCGTTTTTAATAAACTGTTGGCTAATAGACGAGCCGCCCTGGACAATCTTGCCGCCCCTTAAAATATTAATTAAGAAAGCTCGAATTATGCCTTTGAAGTTTATTCCATGATGAGAATAAAATTCTTTATCTTCTGCCACAATGGTCGCCCATTTAACATACTCAGGGATTTCATTTAATTTGATTTTAATGCGTTTAAAATCGCCGCTAATGTCATTCAGGATTACTTTGCCTGTGCGGTCATAAATTTTTGTGCTGGGTGCCGGATGTTTGGTTAATAATTCGGTTGATTTTGGCAATTCTCGGGAAAACCAGACAAAAGCACCAGCTATAGAGATGCTGCCTAAAATAATTAAAAGTATTGCCACTTTAATGAGTGGCTTAATTATTTTTTTAATTCCTCTGGGCGCTCCAACTTTCCTGGTTTTAAATTTTGGTTTTTCTGCAATAGGCCGATAACTTTTCAAAGCATATTTTTTCCTTTTTCGCGCCGCTTTTTTCCATGATTGAGGGGATTTGATTTGTGGCATAAGTAATAGCTCGCCTTCGCCCTTAAGATCCTGAAGGCCATAAAGTCCTATTGGGTTATGGGGCGGGCAAGCTTTTTGTTTTTTTATTCTTGAAAAACATGGTTTATTTGCTATTCTGAACTTGTTTCAGGATATCGCGGGATTCCGATTTTCTCATTTTATCCTAAATTAATTATAGGATGCTTTGAAGAGCAAAGCTGTGGATAATTTTATCTCCCACTAAATTTTAGTGAGGGATTGGCTAATCTTAGCAAAAGTTGACAAAAATATGCAATATGCTATACTTACAATAGCTTCGCTGCCCCAAGGTAAAACTTGGGGTTTATTTTTTATTTTAAGATAACATGTTCTTTAATCTTATTAAATATAAATGCCAACACAACCTTAGCTCCCAGGCCATATTCTCTTTATAACCAAAAAATATAATTTTCTTACCTTTGTCTTTAACTACATAATTTTTTAATTCCAAATAATCACTGTCGCCACTTATAACAATTACCACATCCAAGTTATCAATATTTCTAACCACATCTAAAACAATTTCTACATCAACATCACCTTTTCTTACACTTTTAGCACCCAAGGGGATATATTTCAAATCCTTTCTTTTTAAATTTACAAAAGGTTCAATATGTCTGAGAAAATTTTGCACACCACGGTAATCAATATCTGATTTATAAGGAATGGCAACGTGGTAATTTATAAACTGTAAATCACAATAATTTTTTAATAACTTTTTTAACCTTTCAAAGTCAATTCGCCAGCCATATTTTTTATAAGCATGATATAAATTGGAGTCATCAGCAAAAATTCCAACTTTCTTGTTTTTTAAAGATTGTAGTATTTTTTGTGTTTTTTGGTCCATTACTTTTCAAATTAATGCTCCTAATAATATCGCCTCATCTCCTAATTTTGCCTTTACAATCCTTGTTTTTTTAAACCAAGGCAATTGGCACCGTGACAAAAATTCTTTTTTAATTTTGGATAAAATATCTTCGTGCTCCATTAAGCCACCGCCTAAAATAAAAATTTCTGGATTTAAAATGTAAGATAAATTTATAAGACCGGTGACAATGTTGTAAACTACGATTTCATTCGCTTTTTTCTTGGAGTATTTTTTATATAACTTTTGCCAAGCCCGGCCAGAAGCTACACTTTCCCAGCAGTATTTTTGACCACAACCGCAAATTGGCGCTTGCCCAATCCACTGGCCAGAAATTTTCATATGCCCAACTTCGCCAGCTGTGTTATTCATCCCTCGCCACATTTCTCCGTTCATAATTATGCCGCCGCCAATACCAGTGCCAAAAGTTAAGCCTATGATATTTTTATAACCCTTGCCAGCGCCAGACTTTGCCTCAGCTAAAATAAAACATTTGACATCGTTGTCAACTTGGATTGGCACTTTGAATTTAGTATTCAAAATTTGAGCCAGTTTGACTTTTTTAAAATCGGGACCAAAGTTGCCAGTTGATAAAACCACGCCCTTTTTGTTGTCAACTTGGCCAGCGATGCCTATGCCGATTCTTTCCAATTTTGCGCCTTCAATCTGACCAAACTCCATTAATTTTTTAATTACTTTAATGATATTACCTATTACTGTTTGCCGCCCCAGCTTTGGTTGAGTGGGTTTTTTAATTTTTTTTATAACTTGGCCGCTTTGAATAACACCGCCTAAAATTTTAGTGGCACCAATGTCTAAGGCAATTTGATATTTTTTCATATGAATAATGCATTGCCCCCACTTTTGAAAAAACGGGAGGTTAATTACATTTTTATTATAGCAGATTGAAAAAAATAAAAAAATGGTAGTAAATACCATTTATTTTGCTATTTATTTTACTATGTCAATTTGTCACGATCGTGTCTTTTTTACACACTGCTTATTTACTGTTTTTCTCCCCAATCCAAGCTAAAATATCATTTGTGGTTTTGCTATTTGGTAATTTAGAAGAATCAATGACCAAGTAATCTAATTTTGATTTCTGCACTAATTCTAAATATAGTTTTTGTTGCTGCCAGTAATCGTGAGAAGTTTGCAAAATTCTTTTATAATGGGGATATAAATTTAATCGGTCATTAATTCTCTTTTCAAAAATCTTTTTATCTTTAACAGTTAATAAAATAATTTTGGTGTTTAGTTTTTTTAGTATCTTTTCCTCTTTGGAATAATTTATATTTTTTTTATTATAAAGTTTATTATAAACCACATCAGCTAGATGAAATTTTTCAAACAAAACATTTTGATTTTTTAAAATTTTTAGAATTTTAATGTATTCAACTATACATTTTTTGCCATAAAGGGTACCAAAAACTCCTACATCACAATTGAACCAGTGGCAGCCATTTAAAATTTTTGGATGAGTGTTGTATTTCTTTTCCAAAAAATCATAAACTTGAGACATAATAAAACTCTTTCCTACCAACTCAGCTCCTTCAAAAATAAGATGATGAACTTTTTTCATTTTAATTGCCATAAAGTTATCCATAGAAAGTTATTTTGGCTTTTAACTTTATCCTCAAGTATTAATTTTCGGATTAATTTTTTGCCTTTAATACCTTTGCTTGAAAATTCTTTTTGTTTTTTTAATATTTTTGACCAGTTATTTAAGATATTTTGACTTTTTATTAATTTAAATCCAACACTTAATAGTTCTTTTTTTAATTTTGTTAAAGTATAAATTTCATCTTTGATTGTTTTATCCCAAGCGCCAGTAAACTTCTCAATGTATTTTCCCCTTTTCATATTTTTATTTAATGCTTCAAAAATTAAATATCCTTTTGGTCTTAAAACCTTCTTAATTTGTTTATAGATTTTTTTTCTATCTGCTAAATTAAAATGCCTTAGAAACCTGAAGCATAAAACCGCATCAAATTCGCCTTTAAAATTTAGATTAAAAGCATCACCCTTTAATACTTGCCACTTTTTTAAATCTAAATTTAATTTTGCCTCCTTCAACATTGATTGATTAAAATCTAAAGCAATTCCTTCTTTAAAGTATTTTAGATCTCTGGCAATCCTACCAGGACCAGTAGCTAAATCTAAAATTTTTTTAGGTTTATTTTTTTTAAAAAAATTATTAATAAAGTTAACTTCTTTTTGATGGACCATTTGCCAGAGTGGCTCAGAAAATCTATCTCGAAGGTAAAATTTAGCAGTTGGTATGTCCTGGTATCTCTCTTTTAGCCATTTTTGTTGAAGGTTTAATGTTTTTACTTTCATAATTAACTAATAGAATCTTATATCATAAGGCATAAACCAGTGATAAAAAATCCCTCCTCCGCCAATTACGACCAGGTCTGTTTGGTTTATTTTTTCAATTATTGCCTGGCTTGCCCCTTTAAGTAAATGAACAGGGAAATCAACGATTTTAGCTCCTGAAAATTGTTTTTTTAGTAGCTCTTGCACTGCATCCACGATTGCCACGTCACCTTTGTTCTTTTTATCCCAAACATGCAGGTGAGCAATTTTTAACCTACTATCCCGATTTCTGTTAGATGGACTTTGGTGAGCAAATTTTTTATTTTTCATATTCTTTTTGCCAAGCGTTTTTAATTATCTTTCTGTAAATTTTTTCATAGCCATCAACCATTCTTTCTACTGTAAATTTTTTCTCCACCCATCTTCGGCAATTTATTCTATTAATTTTATCTACTTTTTTTATTGCTTGAATCATTTCTTTTTCATTTTCAACTATAAAACCTGTTTTGCCATCCTTAATTAATTCCGGAGCGGCCCCTTTTCTAAAAGCAATAACTGGTGTGCCGCAGGCCTGTGATTCAACCAGAGTTAAACCAAAGGGTTCATGCCAGCGAAGCGGAGCCAAGGTCGCTAAAGCGTTTTTGTATAACTTATTTTT